>NZ_JALBUR010000011.1:0-69976 GCF_033971865.1 Grylomicrobium aquisgranense
GCCTGTCTGGACCGATTGGTCAACAGAGCATTCAGACTACAATTTAATGGCAAGAATATGCGGAACCCGTCTCTTTAACTGGCGTTCCGCTAAAGCGGAACGGCGCACCGATGAAGCGGAACAGCCGGTCCGTTTTTCCGGATTGTGCATACCTATTCCGCACAGATGTGAAATTCATGTATGAACTGCAAGTCATTCTATGTGAGTTACGAACAGAATACCTCTGCACCAGTTGAGAATTGGACAGCAGACCGTGCAATGAGAGCAAAAGGAGTACATCCGTTTAATGCGGGTGATAAAATTGCAAAGGCTCGGCTTGTAATGGTCGGGTACGATAGAGACAAAGGGAGATTGTATTGGTATTCCTGAACTTGAATTCAGGATGATGACGCCTTATACTGAAGGCCATAAAATTGGGGCAGAATTGAATGATGAAAAGGGGGAAGCAAGATATAGATCAGAGGCGAACATAGCATGAGAAAAAAAGACATCAAAGGATTCACTCTTGCGGAACTTTTAATCGTAGTAGCCATAATTGGAGTGCTTGTTGCAATATCCATCCCGATCTTCAGTAAGCAACTGGAGAAAAGCAGAGATGCAGTTACTGTTGCCAACATTCGATCGGCATACACTGAAGCAATGACAGAGTACATTAGCCCTGATCCGATTGACAAGAATAAGAAGGGTAATGCTTATCCTTCCGGATGGATCGGATCAGGCTATCACTTGTGGCTGAATTACAAGAGCGGAAAAATCAACGTTATTGATGTGGTGATTCGGATTGAAAATACGAAGACAACAGCTGAACTAAATAAAATGTTGCAGGATTCTAACCTTCCATTTAAAGTGAAGGCCAGCGCCTCATCACTTCCTTCGGGAATGTATCTTTTGACCTTTAGCTTTACCGACGACGGTTTTAGTGGCACGGCCACACTAAAGGACATCCCAAATTATTGGAAAAATCTAGAGCTATCTGCATAATAATGTTGCTGCAGATAGAAATAATACCTATGAAGCCCAGATCAAAAGGAGAACATCATGAATTTAGAAGATTTTACAGATAAAGAACAGAAAGAAATCAATGCTGGTCTTTCCACTGCTGAGATCAGTGACAAAGAGGCAGCAGATAAAATTCTTGCATTGGTTCCACAGGAATGGATTAAGAAGATTCCGTTCTTTGTGAGGAAGCATGCGACGACGAAAACAATTGAGAGGATTGCCAATCAGTATCCTGATCTATATGCAGTGGCGAAGAAGCCGGGAGAGCTGCCGGAGAAGGAACGTGAAGAGCTTCGTGTGATCATCACGGATATCTTCAAAGAGAAGATGAACAAGCACAATATCAGATAATACTGGATGATATCTTATTTTCGCTGTCAGGCGGTTTTCGGACTGTCTGATATTTTTTTGGCCTGAACAGGGTCTTTTTATATTGTTTGTTTCCTGCTCCTCAAAATAGCCTTGGCGTCCTGTTTGCCTGTTGTGCAATCGTGCTATGATATGTGCTGCTAGGTGAGGAGATTGTGACATGAACGTGCCGGGTTGGCTCGTATTAAATGTGTATGTTGGTATTATTGCAGTGATGCTGCTGGCAATGACGGTAAGTAAAAAAATGCTGATCAGGCAGGACCGCAGTTTTGTCTTTATGCTTGCTGTCATTCTTTTTCTTCTGTTTGCTGACTCTTTTCATAAGGCACAGTTGAGCAGTACGCTGGGACAGTGGCTCTGTCATGCTGGCACCTATATCGTCTTTGCTGCTGATCCTGTTGGCTATCTGTCTGCCCTGGTCTATATTGATTCCTGGACGGCAGGCACAAAGGATCATGCTGAAAAACTTTTCTATGATGTTGTGATCTGTTATGTGATTGTGAACTTTATACTGGTGACTGTCAGTGCAGTGTTCAGGCTTGACTGGTTCTATTATTATCAGGGTACTTCCTATCAGCATGGCCGGCTGTATGTTGTGCGCGGATTGATGAATATGGCCTTTTGCGCCTTCATTTCTCTGTATATCTTTCTGCGCAGGCGGCAGATCATGACAAACTATACGACGGTTGTTGTTCTGTTCCCGCTGTGTATCCTGCTTGCCGGTTTTCTGCAGGTGTTCATCGGCGGTGCGTCCTATGAATATGCCGGATCAGTGCTGGCATGCCTCATGCTTTTCCTGAAAGTGCAGGCACATAATGTAGATACGGATTACCTGACCGGACTGCTCAACCGCAGGGGGATTGCCAGTCAGCTGGAATATCAGTGCACACATTACCGCAGCGGGCATTCCTTTCTTGTCTATATGATAGACATTGATTTCTTCAAGCAGATCAACGATGAATATGGCCATCATGCTGGTGATGAAGCATTGAAGGCACTCGCCGGTCTGCTGCTGGATACATTTGGAAAAAAGGCAAGCATTGGACGGTATGGCGGAGATGAGTTCCTCGTCATTGATTTTGAAAGCAGTAAACAGGGGGCAGAAAAGAAACTGAAGGAGCTGGACAGCCGCTGTCAGATTTTCAATCAGCACTGTAAGCTTGACTGCCCGCTGTCCTTCTCTGCAGGTTTTGCTTTCTATGATCCGGAAATTGACTCTGATGTAGATAAATTCTTCCATCATATTGATGAACTGATGTATGAGCAGAAAAGATCGCACCATGCTCTGCGCAATAACATAAGTTTCAGTGAAACAGGCTGCTGATTACTTGACCATTATGACAAACATGTTATTCTATCAGCCAGAATAGAAATGACCGGTGATGAAAAATGAGGAAAAGAAAAGGGTTTACGCTGGCTGAGCTGTTAGTTGTGACAGCTATCATTGCGGTGCTTGTGGCAATCAGCATTCCGATCTTTAGCAGTCAGCTGGAGAAGAGTAGAGTTGCTGCGGATCAGGCAAATGTGAGATCCGCCAAGGCTGCTGCGGCAGCGGAATATATGAGCAATGGAGAGAGTGGATCTGTATCCTATGTGTACATTGATGGTTCCGTGACGAAGATAGATCTAACAAATACGATGAATTTGGATAAAAAGGTATCGGAGTCCGGATATGGGAAATCTACAAAAGAAGATGCGGATGGTTCCATCACCGGAGCAACCGGGATGCCGAAGGATTCTGTTGTTGAAGTAAACATTGAAGGATCAGTTATTACTGCCCGGTGGATTCAAGGTCTGCTATCTTATGATTCCGCCACGAAGACACTGACATTTTCAGAGAAGAGTCTTACCAATCAGTCGATTAAGGATGAACTTAGCAGGCTTGGCGTCTCTGCAGAAGAAATTGAACAGATTATCGCGCCGGAAGGATCAAAAATAGAAGATAATACAAAGAATCTGTTCAGTGGTTTTACAAATCTGAAAAAGGTTAATTTATCCCAGGCGGTACTGAAACAGTCCAGTCCGGATCTGTATGCCGGGATGCCTGCATCTGTGAATGAAATTGTTCTGCCAAAGGCAACAAGTGATTACGATATTAAGGGTATATGGTATACGACGGACGGGCGCTGGAATAAATCCAAGTATTACGATAAGGGAAAAGGAACCAGAATTTATGCGAATCAGAGTGGACAAACGATTTATCGGAACAATCCGAAAGGGTAATATGATAGAAGTAATGTTACGAAGATGAAATCACATATGAAGAAAAACTGAAATAAAGGCTTTACACTTGCGGAACTCCTTATTGTGGTCGCCATCATTGGAGTACTGGTTGCAATATCAATCCCGATCTTTACCTCACAGTTGGAAAAGAGCAGGCTGGCGGTGGATATGACCAATGTGAGAAGTGCGAAGGCTGCGGCTGCTGCGGCGTATATGAGTGATGGGAAATCTCTGACATACTCAGTATTATGACCTTCTTTTGTTCATCTTTTTTGCTTTCTTGTTTTGGTGGGGTTATCCTCGTGATAACCGGGTTTGGTTCTGTCTGTGTATGAGGCAGCCAGGACTGGCAGGATGCGGAAAGGAGAACAGAAGGGTTCTGTGGGCAGGACCAATGACAGATCATGGACAGTATATCGATGGTATATTCATTTGAAAGGGCTTATGAGCCATTCTATCTATCATTTCTGGCTGTCTGTCTGGTGATTGCCATTCAGGTATCCCACAGAATTCATTACAATATTGGCAGAGAGTCTGTCATCCGTTCTTTCCGCAGAATTATCTGGGTTTACATCATTTATATCGCTGTTGATACAGCATGGTTGCTGGTGTCTTTCCATACCGCATCCTTGGCAGCAATCCACTTCCTGGAATATCTTGAATCCGGTATTCTGACCTACTTTACCTTCTGCTGGTTTCTTCTTGCTGAATACTATATTAAAGGATTTGCGGTCTCCTGCAGACGCAGAGTGTTTTATGATGCACTTCCGGTGCTTCTGTCAGCTGCCATCACGTGTTTTTACTGCCTGCATGCGGTTGGCATTGCCGGTACAGGGACGCTGTCAGACCAGTGGCTGTACGGCGTGAACATTCTGGCTGATGTATTCTATCTGGTATTTGCCCTGATTCATACGGTTGTCAAATGTCTGCAGGAAAAGCACAGAATCAGACGCAATGGCTATTACGTGATGATGCAGTGCATGATGTATCCCATGATTGGTGCCATAGCAAGTTTCTTCATCAGCTATGTTCCTTATATCATTCTTGGTATTCTTCCTTCTATTACCAAAGTGCTGATTGACATGCAGAATTCCAATATCTATACGGATGCACTCACCCGCATCAACAACAGATACCGTGTGGATGAATATCTGGACCATATCTGGGAGCACTGTTCTCCTGAGCATCCTATCAGTATCTATCTGCTTGATCTCAATCACTTCAAGCAGATCAATGACAGGTATGGACATATGGAAGGCGACCGTGCTCTGGTTGTACTGGCAGAGGCACTGAAGCAGGTGTCGTATGAAGGATTGATGATCGGAAGATTTGGCGGTGATGAGTTTATTATGGTTGATGCCAATGCCAGTCAGGATGACCCGGACAGGATTATCCGTTTGGTGCGTGAGAGTCTGAAGGAGAGAGTGAAACAGGAGAGGCTGCCGTTTCCGCTGACAGTATCTGCCGGATATGCTGTATGTACCAACCCGTATGAATCTGTGCTTGAGGTGAAGAAGAGAGCAGATGTAAAATTGTACAAAGACAAGAAAGCACAGGAATCTCATCTGTATCAGAAAAAGGGAAGATAACAGATCTTGTGATGATGTGGATATCGGTGATATAGCAGTACAGGATGAGTGGTATGAGATCTATGCCGCAGAGAGCATGATCTCTTTTTCTTCATCAGCATTCATTCAGTACTCCAACTGTATGAATTTGTTTGCTCATGTTCATTTTTCACTCCTTGTCATGTAATACTGGTGGTATATTGAAATTGATGTTTGTACGGAGCGGGTTTTCCTGTCTGATTGGATGTGTGCAGATCAGGGAATGTGAAAGTTCCGAAATACTTTATCAATATGCGGATGATGCTTTGCATGCGGCAAAGAAAAGGGGAAGAAATCAGATCTTTGCAGTGGATGATATGAATCAGAAGCAGGGAGATGAAATGGCCTGCTGAAGGAGGCGTTTTGCAGTGACTTGTATGGGGCTGAAAATTTGCGGGGGGGGGGGGTAGAGTCCCTGTATTCCTTATGATGTTGTATTCTGAAAAAGAAGTGTGTCAGTTGTCAGTCTGTCTGAAAGCAGGAAATGAGAAGGGAGGAAGAGAGTATGAAAGCCTATGCGTTTTCTGATGATACACGTGCATTTATTGAGAATGTACCGATTCCGATTGCGGTGTATCAGTACGTTGATGAACAGATCAGGCCTCTTCTTGTTTCCAGGGCATATCTAGATCTTTTCGGATACAGCAGCAGTGAGGAAGCGGTGTATGGTCTTGGCAGAAATCTCTATCGGAATGTGCATCCGGATGATATTGCACGGATGGAGAAGTGTGCTTACGACTTTGCCATGCATAATCATGACTATGATGTTGTGTTCAGAAACCGCCGCCAGGATCAGGAAGATTATCATCTGATTCATGCGACAGGCAGACATATTACGGTAGATGGTGCTGATATTGCTTTTATCACGTATACAGATGAGACGGCAGATACGGGTAAGGACCAGCTGCTTACGGCAGTGCTGACATCTCTGTCTGACAAGTATACGCCTTCTGAAAGTACAGAATTTGCAAAGCATTATGACAGCCTGACCGGACTGCAGAATATGACGCATTTTTTCGATGATGCCGAAAACGGTATTGAAAAGATCCGGGCAAAGAATCAGGTGCCTGTCATCATGTATTTTGATCTGAGTGGATTGAAGGAATATAACAGCAGGTATGGCCTTGAGGTTGGTGACCGGCAGATCAGGGCTCTTGGTGAACTGATCAAAACGTATTTTGGCAGTGACAGGGCTTCCCGGTTTGAAAGTGACCATTTTGCCGTCTATGCAGAAAATGACCGGATTGAAGAAAAGCTGAATGCCTTGTTTGCCAGGATGAATGAGCTTGGTGACGGCAATAATCTGACGGTGAAGACCGGCATCTTTAAGTATGACAATCCTGATACCAGACTGACAGATGCCTGTGACAAAGCCAGACTGGCGTGTGAATCCCTTGCCCGGACAACGGTCTCTGCATATGCATGGTTTGATGCCGATATTCAGAAAAACAATGCGATGAAATTCCATATTATGCGGAATTTTGACAAGGCACTGGAAAATGGCTGGATTCATGTCTATTATCAGCCGATCATCCGCACCATGACCAGAACAGTGTGCAATTGTGAGGCACTGGCACGGTGGATTGATCCTGTCTGCGGGATGATTTCTCCGGCTCAGTTTATTCCGATTCTGGAGGAAACCGGTCAGATCTGTCAGCTGGATCTTTATGTATTTGAACAGGTTTGCAAAGACTATGCAGCGGTTATGAAAGAAGGAATCATTCCGATTCCGGTATCTGTGAATCTGTCCAGAAATGACTTTCTGCATGATGATCTTCCGGATGCGATTGACCGTATTTCAAAGAAGTATGCGGTGCCCAGAGAGTTCACCAATCTGGAGATTACGGAAAGCTTTTTTATCAAAAACATTGATAAAGTGGACCGGTTCATTCAGCGCTTTCATCAGATGGGCTACAAGGTGTGGATGGATGATTTTGGATCCGGATACTCATCTCTGGGGGTATTGAAAAACTATTCTTTTGACAAGCTGAAGCTTGATATGTCTTTCCTGCGGGATTTTGATGATAAATCCCGGCAGATTATCACGGCTATTGTGCGCATGGCAAAGAAGCTGGATATTTCTACGCTGGCCGAAGGGGTTGAAACAGAAGAACAGTTTCTCTTTTTGCGGGAAATCGGATGTGAAAATATACAGGGGTATTTCTTTGCCAGTCCGATGCCAAAAGAAAATCTGGGACCGTATTTGCAGCAGCGTGGTCTGGAGCCTGAAAAGGCGTTCTGGAGATCTTATCTGACCAGACTGAGCCGCATTGACTATCTGACGGATGCGTCTTTGTGTGTTGTGGACGATGATGGTGAAACACTGAAGATTCTCTTTGCAAATAAGGCTTACAAAGAGATCCTGGCAAAGGATAATGTTCATGGTCTGCAGGGATGGGAGAACAGGATCAATGCGCCTGGCGATCCGGTTCATATCTTTCACCGGCAGTATGCGGATCAGCAGCTCAGAAGGAAAGAAGGACCGCAGACAGCAGCCTATCCTTCCGGTGATCACTATATGCAGCTGACAGGAAATGTGGTGGCCAGACAGGGCAATCATTGTCTGTATGCCGTTCATATACAGTATGTGAAGGTAAATGTTGCAGATCTCCAGCAGGCAACGCTGGGGGCGATGAGTGATCTGTACTATTTGTGCAATGATGTCGCAATCTATGACCTTGAAAATGATACGGTTCTGGGCATTAAATCTTCTCTGTCGGATCAGCCGATGGGGGTTGGCACAGAGCTTCATCATATTGATGCGGTGATTCATGCCTGGAGGATGAATTACTGCTATTTTCCTGATCAGGAGCGGCTGGCAGATTTTCTGGATGTCACTACTATGAAAGCACGTCTGGAGAAAAGCAATAATCATGCATTGATGGATTTTTTCCGAAGTAAGACGGCATCGGGAGAATATCAATGGTTTCTGCATATCCTGACCCCCGTGCAGAGATCAGATTTCAATAAAGTGCTGCACGTGACGGTAAATGCCGTCCTGCCAGAGGCAGATATTCAGGAGATTGCGGCGTTGTATCACCAGGAATACAAGGATCATACGCATGTGGAGTTGAGCGGGGATATTCTCTGGAAGAATTTGATCATGAATGCAAAACGCATGTATTTCTGGAAGGATGACAGACGCAGGTTCGTTGGTGCAAGCAAGAGCTTTCTTACATATTTTGGCCTTCAGTCTGAAAAAGAGATCATTGGCAAAACCGATGAGGATATGGGATGGCATATTCATCCGGGGCCATTCAGAAGGGATGAGGAAGAGGTTCTCAGGAAGGGCAGGAAGTTTTATCTGCGCAATGGTGACTGTATTATCAATGGCTCTAATCAGCCTATTGTTGTCAGTAAGATTCCGGTCTATCGTGATGGCAGAATCATAGGAATTCTGGGAACGATGATTGACGCTGCGGAAGAGCAGCAGCCCATTGCAGAAGGCAGGCGGATTTCATCTGTTGATCCAGTGACCGGACTTGCCAATGCCCGTGGTGTTTCGGATGGTGTCTATTCCTTCCTCATTGAGCGTTGGCGGACAGGCATGAATTTTGCGATGATCGAGGTGTATGTGCCGGAATACCGGGAAGTAAAAAAGCTTTATGGAGACAGCTCTGGCGATCGTCTTCTGCAGAAAGTTGGCGGTATTCTGAAAGACTGCGCTGGCAGGAATTGTATCATTGGCAGAACCCAGGAAAGCTATTTTGACCTGATCATGAGATTTACCGGCAAGGAAGAAGTCAGAAACGTTGCCAGAAAGATCCGGACAGCCATAGAGTCTGTGCGGCAGGCAGGTCAGTGGAGCGGCAACTGCAGCGTTGTCATCAGGGCTTCCTATACGGATTCGTCCAGCCGTGAGCCAAATGACTATCTGAGAGGTTTGTCCGGCCTCATTCTCAATAGTGATGATACGGAAGAACTGTAAAAGTACATTGTATAAAGCGTGGTTTAAGGGCATAGCCGGCGTAGTACGCGCAGTGACCGGGTGATGCTTCAGACGGGAGGGATGCTGTCGTGAGTGCGGATCTTGATGAAATGGAAGATTATGAAATTGATGGGTATATGGAAATACCGGTTCCGTATGCTGTGTTTAAGCTGATCTATAATGCGGCAAAAGACCGGGTGACTGAGACGAAGTATGTCTTTGTCAATGAGAAATATTGTGAAATGGCAAACCGGAAACGGGAAGATTTTATTGGGAAGAATTTCACCGAGGTCTATCCGGATGCGGATGACCGCTGGTTTGACTATTGTGAAAAGGCTGCTGCACAGAACAAAGTATTGCGCGGCAGAATGTATGAACCACTGATCTCTCACTGGCTGGATTTTACGGTGGCACCTGCAAAGAAACCGGGATATGTGACCTATATATTTGCAACGGCAGACCGTGAACAGGAACTGATGGAGATCAGAGCACGTGAAAATCTGACTGCCCAGACCATTCTGCGCATGTCAGAGATCCTGAGCAGTGGCGAGGACTATGAAGACAGCATCGGCCATGTTCTGCAGGAACTCTCGAATGTGATTCATCCTGACCGTCTTTATGTTCTGGAAACAGACCGTATCACGGCATCCAATACCTTTGAATGGTGCGCACCTGGGGTGACGCCTGAAATCGATACCTTGCAGAATCTGGATTATCAGGATTATCTGCAGGGATGGGAACAATTTGCGGCTGCTCATACCAGTGTTGTGCTTTCTGATATTGCGGTGCTGAAGGAGAAAGACCCGCTCAACTATGAGAATCTGATACGGCAGGGCATCCGGCGTCTGATGGCAGTGCCGTTTTATCAGAATGACAAACTGATCGGCTATCTTGGTGCTGATAATTATGAGGAAAGTGACAAGATCAATACCCAGAGACTGCTGGAAACAGTGTCCTTCTTTATTGGTTCCCGCATTATAAACCATCATTTGATTGAGAATCTGAAGAAGATGAGCCGGCACGATATGCTTACCAAGGTGCATAACCGTAATGCCATGATCGAAGACAGTGAGGCAATCAAAAGAGGCAGCGGGAGTATTGGGGTTGTGTATGCGGATATTAACGGTCTTAAGAAGCTCAATGATGAAAAGGGACACCATGCCGGTGACCGGGCGATCTGCTTTGTAGCCCGCATTCTGAGTGAAACGTATGGGGAAGACAGTGTTTATCGTGAAGGCGGGGATGAGTTTGTTGTCCTGCTGAAAGATATTACCCGGGAAGAATTTGCCAATAAAAACCGCCGGCTCAGACGATTGCTGGGTCAGCAGAAGATGTATCATATCGCGATTGGCACTGCCTGGGATGCGGATACAGGAAAACTGGATAAAACGATCAGGCGGGCTGACCGTTTCATGTACATGCACAAAGCAGATTACTACGTTCATCATGACCGCCGGTGCAATAAGATCTGAAAGAAGCAGGCATCATAACAGAATCATCATTCCTGCAGCATGAAGAAGGGCTGTTCAGGATACGATAGCGGGGCTTTGCTGCCTGACAATGCATAAAATCTCAGAGGTGTGTTAGCTACATTGCTGGTTGAGAGAGGCTTGCAAAATGGGAAGTCACATCATTCCGACCATATCAGAAAGCAGCAGGGGCTGACAGTTAACCATAGGAAAATGCCAGAAAGTGATTTGTTGTTGGAATCACTTTCTGGCATGATTTGCAGCTACTGTTCTGATCTGGATTGCAGCAGCGCATCCAGAAGCCGGATCTGATGTTCCAGCTTTTTCATTGTCTTTGACAATCTTGTTTTTGCCTGCTGCAGGATTGCTTCTTCGTCACCATCCTGATTGAGAATGGCATCGATTTCCTTCAGCGTCAGTCCGCAGGACTGATATGCCATGATGGTTTTCAGTCTGGCAATGGCAGAACTGCTGTACATCTTGCCGTGCTGTTTCCCGTTCCGGTTTGTTGGCTTCAGCAATCCGATTTTGTCATAGTAAAACAGTGTTTTGCGGGTAATGCCTGTTTCTTTGCATACATCGTGTACTGTTTTCATGGGCTGACTGGTATCAGCGAGTGTACAACTGTTCCGTATGAGACCAGTCAAGTAGTCAATGCCTGTTTCAGTGTGATTTTTTTTCATGATCACGTCCTCCTGAAACAGGACGCGATTTTTTCGCGGACAGACAAAGCTGGATGGATGTCAGCCGCATCAGAATAATAACCTTGACAGTTCCCCTGCAGGACAGATGCAGACTGTGGATAAAGAGGAATGGGAGGTTATATGAAAGCAGTTAAACAGATCATGATACTGGTGGGGCTGTCCTGTACGCTGACAGCCGGGTGTGGAAAAAAGGCAGATACAGCTGCCCTGGCATCACCTGCGGACAACACACCGCTGGCGCAGGTGACTGCCCAGCCTGCAGCAATGACGCCTGCCAGTCAGAATGGGGAGACAGTGAGCCCGGAACTGAAGGAATTTCTGGATTCCTATGAAGCGTTTGTGGATGAGTATGTTGCATTTATGCAGCAGTACAATGAGAATCCCAGTGATGCAGCAATGGCAGAATCGTATGCGCAGTACATGCAGAAGTATGCAGAGTTTGCACAGAAAGCGAACACGTATGCGGATCAGGAGGGGGAAATGTCCACGGCGGATGAGAATTATTTAATTGAGGTGATGGCCCGCATTTCTATTAAGCTGAATCAGGCTGCTGTGAATGCAGACCAGACCAATGGATGAACAGGGGGATCAGGACAGGATTTCTGCCAGGTGATGAAATCAGGCAGGAATCCTGTTTTTTGCTGGGACAGAAAGGGCAGGAAAAAGCAGTGCTGGCACCGCTTACAATTGTAAAAAATGTCGGGTTTCACAGAACCTTTGGCGTTTTTGGAGTATAGTATTGATGTCCTGGACACATGTTTTTGTGTACCCGGGATAAAAGGATGAACATGAAGCAGAACTGCATGAGAAAACTGAGGTCGCAAAGCGGTGTATCACTGAGTGTAGCATTGCTGTTTTTTGTTGTCTGTGCAGCTCTGGCCTCGATGATTCTGGCAGCAGCCTATGCAGCATCTGGCAGAGTAACCAGTCGCATGACATTGAATCAGGACCAGTATGCGGCTGATTCGGCTGCTTCCTTGATTGCAAAGGAACTGCAGAATGATGTCATTGTGATCCAGGAAAAGGCGGATGTAATGCAGAAGGAGGATGGCTCCTATACTGTGCAGGCGCAGGCAGATGGCAGTGGGATCAGTACTTCATATTATGAGATAAACCATAGTGTTGCGTCTGTTGAGGAAGCCCGGGAATTAATAGAAAAATATGATTCGTCGGTAAAAAATGAAACCACAGACAACCAGTCTTTGCTGGTGAAGGAATATACCAGTATGTACAGTGCATATCTTGGCCATTATACGACTGGTACAGAAAAGTTCTATCAGGCAAAGCTTGTCAGTGCAGCTCTGGATGAATCATTGCAAAGCAGAGAAAGCCGTTTTGGTGTTGCTGTTGGCAGTGATGATAAGATGCAGTGTAGTGCGGTGATGACGCTGGCAAGTGATCTGTCTCTGGATATTTCCGTCACCAGCAACAAGTCTACGATTCATGTGTACTGTGTACCGGATATTATTACGGTATATACGTATGCTGTCAAAGATGAGGGTGATGTCAATGGTGTACAGACTGTGACCAAGACTACGATGATTTCGTTTGAAGGGGCAAAGGTGACACGCTCATGAAGAAACTCAGAAGCAATAAGGGTGAAAGTATTGCCGAAGCACTGGCTGCATTATTGGTTGCAGTGCTTGGCGGACTGATGGTTGCCGGTGCTGTGACGTCTTCCAATAAGTCCATGGCAAAGACCGATGCCCTGATGCGGTCTTATTATGAAAGAATTACAGCTCTGGCAGATCCATCATCTGCCAAAAAAAGCACATCAACAGCAGTATTGAAAACAAATGATGGCGTCTGGTTTACCCTTTCCAGTGCGGGAAAAGATGGAAAAGGCGTTCCGGTAATTGTCTATACTGAAAATCAGCAGGATGAACCTCTGAAATATTACGAACCCGATTCCAACAAGTAAGGAGCAGACATGGCCAAAGTGACAAGATGGAAAAATCGAGGATTTACACTGTCAGAAACAATGGCAACCATTTTGATCATGGGCCTGGTTGGTCTGATCATTGTTGGCGGCTTTTCTGCCTATATCCGCTCCTGGCGGAATATTACAAGAAAAGCAAATGCTGAGTTGTTCATGTCAACACTTGAAGTCAAAATGCAGGAAGAACTGGAATATGCGACGTCTGTGGCAGCAGATAAAGATGGAAATGTGCAGTGGTTTACAGATGATGGCACCGGTTATGCCACAATGTTTGTCAATGGTACAGTGGATCAGGCATTTGGCATCAGAACAAGTGCCAATCCCGACAGCCTGGACAGAGCAGAAGCAGAAGATCTGGTCAGTGACGGCACGTCGGATGGCATGTATGCAACATATGCAGATCTTACATATGATGAGAAAACTCATGTATTTACGATTAATGAATTAACGATTAAAAGGGAATCGGATAACAGAACTTTATATCAATTGGGTACTCTGAAGATACGGAATGTGAATGACGCTCCGGTTGTGAAATAGTAAGTGAGATAGAAATGCGCAGATACAGCAGTAAAAACAGAAAAGGTTTCACGCTTGGCGAGATGCTGATAACAGTGGCAGTCGTGGCGATTCTTTCGGCCGTTGCCATTATTTCTGTTGTCGGCTACCTTTGGAATGTGCGGTTGCTGGATGCTGATCAGGCTGCCAGGGAAGTGTATCTGGCAGCGCAGTATCATCTCAGTCTTGCCAGAGAGCGTGGAATGCTTGATCAATACAAAGATGATTTGGGTACTGTGGATCAGTTGTATAAAGGCAGTGACTATGTCAATCAGGATGGCGGCACATTGTATGATCTGGTGTATTCCCCGGGAAACAATGCGGCCGATGTCATCAATGCCATCCTGCCCCAGGGTTCCATAGACGAAACCATGCGGACAGGAGGCAGCTATATCATTACCTATGATAAAGATACCGCCACCGTGATCGGCGTGTTTTACTCATACGCAGGCAGAAACTATGGCTATTCCTTTACTGCGGACACACTGACAAAAGAGGCGGATGCTTTGCAGGATGCCATGAAGGACAGGGACAGCTCAGCTGCCAAGGCAGTGCGCAAACACTTCCCGGATACAAAAGCCAGGAAGACCATTGGATTCTATGGCGGTAAGGATCTGGCGGCTGCCGGCAAGAGTGATGCCCCGCTGCTGCGGATCGAAAATGGAGATACGCTAAATGCAATTGTTACTCTGAGCAAAGAGCAGAATGATCTATTTTCACAGCCACAGCGTGATCATGCCGTTCAGCTGACCATCAAAGGACAGACGTCAGGTAATACGGTCACCAAGGTGTTTGACGCCAGTACTAACAAGGCAGATGTCACCACAAGCGGCAATGGTCTGTACCAGTATGCTGTTGTTCTGGACGCATGGCAGGATCAGAACGGCGATGATAAGAAACAGATTGACTGGCAGTTTAAAGATACCGCCAAACCACTGATTCCGGGTGAAAACATCACGGTGACAGCTAGCATTGTGAAAAAAAATAATGATGGTTCCTACAGCTCTGCTTCAAAACCTTCCAACAGTGTACTGACAAACTCCATGTTTGGATCTTTGAAAACAGTGAATGGTCAATATACTGTTACGATCAGCAGTATCCGTCATCTGGAAAATCTTTCTAAAATCAGTGAGGACAGTGCGAAGCAGCTGAATATTGCCAATGCAAAGCAGGTTACTGATATCAGCTTTACGGCTTATCAGAAGAACATGGCTTCCTTCTTCAACTCTGATAAACCGGAAATGTATAGTTATCTTCCTGTTCCTTTGAAAAATGAACTGACGTATGATGCCGGATATCTCGATGGAGATAATGCCCGCCAGTATATGCTTTCCGATATTGATGCGGTTGGCGGTGGTGTATTTGATACTCTTGCCAAGGATAAGAAACTCACAGTTTCCAACCTGCAGATCGTTGATATCAATGTCAAGTCAACAGGAAGTGCATATGCTGGTGCTCTGCTTAGTGAAGCAGGTGAGAATTCAACAGTCAATACGAATAATGTATTGGTCTGGGATAAGTCTGCCACTATTGGTATTTCAGCAGAAACGGATGCCGGTGGTCTGATCGGTCACAGTGATGGTAATGTGATTATTAAGAATACGGCTGTTTCTGCCTATGTAAAGTCTACAGGAGGAAATGCCGGCGGTCTGATTGGCAGTGCATCCAGCCTAAGCGTGAGCAGCAGCTATGTCTCTGCCCATACCTATCAGGGAGATTTTGTCACTGATGTTAATCCACAGACAGACAAACACAGCCAGCACTATAACATCATTGCCGGGCAGGGAAATGCCGGCGGTATCGTCGGCTCTGTATCAAGTCTGTACAAGCTGACCAACAGCTACGTGACTGCTTCAATCTATGGCAAAACAGCCAATGCCTTTGCCGGTGCGGTTTCCGACAATGACGCTTACACAAAGAACAAATGTTATGCTGTTTCTGTTATTAATGGCAGAAAAGTCAAGGAACCATCCACTTTCAGTGGAATTGCAGATAGAAGTACAAAATATGTCAATGATGAATCATTGCTCGCAGGCAATGATGAAGTTATTTATCCATTTACTGTTATCAGTACAAATGATGTTAATGCCAAGGCATGGTTTCTGAAGACACATGTTGGTGACTGGACAATGCCAAGGGAAGATGAGAAACCGTCTGTCAGCTTTAATAATGATGAAATCCTGCAGTTGATCGCTTCAGTACCAAATGCAGGGCCAGATGATGAAGTAGAGATACAGTTCTTCTACCAGGGAGTTTATGGACTGGCGAATCTTTCTTCAGCTCATGCTTATAAGACTTTCGTCTTTAATGAGGATAAGGTCACTAAAGAATGGAAGATCACTGTCAAAGACAAAGATGGAAAGGTCCAGAATGACAGTGATTGGATGTCTGATTTGTGCAAGGCAGAAACGATAGGTAATGTTACAACCTTTACCATTAATATTGACGACATTACCTATTATAAAAATGGGCATCATGGAAACTTTACCAACGTAATTTCACAAGGCAGCGGACATCCTGCGGGATATGATGTGACTGCCCGTGTTATGGTGAACGGTACAACTGTTTCTGATCCAGTCTATACAAACAGTTTGTATGGAGATAATACGAATAAAGATAATACAGTTATCAGTTGTGCACGCCATTTGCAGAATGTGTCTCATGAAGTAAGTGATTGGAGAACTGATATATTTTCTATGAATTTGACTTCAGACATCTTTTGGAACACACCTTCCAATAGTTTCTTTGACCGTGTGAAAAAACTTCGCATAAGCCAGGATGATGTTGTGGATGGTGTGTATACAAAGGACGGAAAATTAATCGCAGACAAGAAATTCTTATCAATCGATGGATCGACATACTTTGACAATAATAGAAAGAATTCCGGTTTTGAAGGAAATGGGCACACAATTTCAGATATCTCTTTTGAAAAAGAAAATGGTTTAGCGGGCCTTTTTGGATATATTGGAATAAATGGTTTCCAAATAAGTAATTTAACAATCCAAAATGGAAAAATTCAAGAAAGTGGAGGTGTTACATCTGCCGGCTTATTTGCAGGATCATTCCAAAATGGCATAATTTCACACTGCTTTGTCACAGGTGTTGATAGTCAGGTCAGAATAGGAACTTCTGGCGATGCCGGCGGGCTTGCTGGTTATCTGCAAAATACTACGGTGTCTGACTGTGGTGCCTCTGCCTATGTTCAGGGTGGAAATGCCGGTGGTCTGGTTGGAAACTTTAATTCGGGTACGATTACAGCCAGTTTCAGCGGTGGAAGAACAACAAATGGCAGTTATCTCAGTGATGCTAAGAGAACCGGATATTTCAATGTGGAAGGATATGTGACTGCTGGCGGCTTAGTCGGCGATTGCTTAGGAAAAGTTTCCAACAGTTATTCTTCCAGTTCCGTCTTTGGCGGCGAAAAGAGTGATGAGCAGAAGGACCAGTGGGGCTATACAACCGGAAGTGTGAAGGTTGGCGGTTTGATTGGCGCAACAACAATGAGTGAATCCGGCGCTATCAATAACTGCTATGCCGTCGGCATGGTACAGGGGCCTAAGGGTTCTACAGGCGCTCTGGTCAGTACGTACGGCGACTGGCAGAACGATATGATGCAGAATAATTACTATCTGGAGGGTATCAATTTTGATTCGGATACTTTGGAAGAACTCCCTGCAGCAAGCTGTCTGACCAGTGGTAAAAATTATGATGACAATTTTAAAGCTGTGGATTACTACAGTTTGAATAATCCGATTGATAAACCAAACGACAGTGTTATTTACATTACCTATTCCTATGATGATGGCTTGAAGGGTGATTATCCGTTCATTTCGTATACAAGGCAGAGCGATAATTCCAATATCAGTGTACATTATGGCGGTTGGCAGATCCCTGTGGATAAGATACAGTATCGCTGGGTAAAGCTTTACGATGAGAATCACACAACAATGCTTGCAAGCAAGGCTGTTCTGCGTGGATCCAGTTTTGATATCAGCAAAATCAAGCCAACGAATCCCGATGGCAAGACTTTTGTTGGATGGATAGATGCCAATGGCAATGTTTTAAGTGTGGCCGATTTCACTTCTATCTCCAAAGATATTACTGCTTATGCAAAGTATTCCAGGCAGATGACATTTAAGTATGTGAATCCGGAAACAGGAAAAGACGCAGGTCGTGTTGCAAATGTGGATTTCAATACGGATGACAGTGTAACAGTGCCTAAAGCGCCAGTTATTTCCGGTTATGCCTTTGATGGCTGGTATACGAAAATTGATGGCGGCGAAAAGGCTGTTGTCGTCGACGGAAAGATTTCAAATCCTGCGATTAAGACTAACATTTACTATGCGCGCTACAGACAGATCAGGACATATACCTATACGATGATCTTCTGCTATGAAAAAGATGACGACAAGCCGGTAGAAGAGATTTCTTCTTTGAACAGGATTGTGTACCAGAGAACCAGTGACAATTATTCTACCTTCAGCCAAGTTGTCGATCTGTCTAACAAGACAGTTGCAAACGCCACCGTTGACAAGCTGGTTGTTGTAAAGAATGATGATCCCAAGGAAGTAATTCGTACTGATGATAACGTTAATCAGAAATCCACAGTCACGATGACTGGTGATGCCTTTAATAAGACTTACTATGTGATGTATAAAGCACAAACGGTCACCTATACTGTTGAGCATATTTTCCATGATTCTACTACAACTCTTGACGATCGTACGATCAGTGATCACAACTTCGCTTTCAAGGATGGAAATGGTAATGATAAGCTTGTCTACAGCAAGGGTAATACAGTCACACTGACAGAGACTCTTACCGGGTATGTCGGCAGCAAGACCCGTGCCTCTTTGCTGGATCTTTCCTCTGTGAAAGATGAATTTGAAGTCACCAGTACATTTGAACAGAAGAATCTGAAAGATGCAAAAAGAAATGTCACAATCACGATCGATTACTACCGCAAGAAATATACGTTGGAGTATTCCGCGCCTGACGCAAATAACTACATTCCACCGGTTTCGATCGACTATGGCGCTCCGGTGACCCTTGCAAACAAGGATCAGGTTGTACGTCCTGGTTATACGTTGACAGATTGGACAATCAGCTATAATGACGCAGAACAATCAAGGGGATTTGAGATTGCTTCGATGCCTGCAGCAGATGTGACCGCAGCTGCAAACTGGACTGTGAATAAAACTGCCAAGGTGACGGTGCAGTTCTGGCAGCAGAAGCCGCATAAAAAGGAGAGCTATACAACTGCTGATTATGACTACTATGGTGCTTATACAGTGGATGCTGCAATTGGCTCAAAATATCCCGTTGACCATGACAATGCTCTGAAGCTGCTTGCTAAGAGGAACCCGTCAGATTTTGATCATTTCAAGTGTAACGAAGGCTTAAGCGCGACAGAAGTTACCGTAGCTGCGGATGGTTCAAATACGATTAATCTGTATTATGACCGTGATGTGATTACGATTAATTTCTACAAATATTCATGGGACTGGCGGTATTTAGAGTGGCATTTAGATGAGATAGTTCCCCGGACCGGCCTGTATGGTGAGGAATTTGATGAGGATCAATGGGATAACAGATATGATTGGTATGATTCATTTGACCGTTTTTTTGGTCCTAGTGGAACCAGACTGACATTTATTACGTATTTCCATGCGGAAGATGATGCTGGTGCGGATTCCAGTACAATGACTCTCTATGGAAAACCTGCTAAGGGTGGATATTATACGGTCAGCCATTATCTGGAGAAACTGAATGGTAACGGCAGGCACGATGAAACAGGATATGATTTGAAGAATTATACTCTTACTTCTGGTGACATACCATTCACATTATCAAACAAATATCCCAATGGGTATAATCTGGAAGGTTACAGCATATATTCCCGTAATTTGAATGATAGATTTTTCACTCCGGCTTCTGCAGGCGAACCTGTTTATTATGGCCGGAACAATCTTGCTGTCTTCTATAAACGCAAAAACATCACCATTACACTGTCCAATGCCGTGATTAACAATGTTCAAAGTGGAGTTGATTATCAGTTTACAGAGAAGTATGGGACGTCTTATAAGACGATTGCCTCTGAATTGCAAAAACTGGAAGTCAGTAAACCGGTGAATGCGCAGGGTGAGGAGTTTGTTGGCTGGTATCTGGATTCCGGCTGTACACAGCCATTTACTGGAGACGATGAGACATTGGATGGACCGCTGCAGTTGTTTGCAAAGTGGGAAAACTGCAAGTACCATGTGAACTTCTATTATGGAAATGAGAAGGATACAGCTCCATTGAAGACAGTGGACGTGTCTTCTGGGGATGTGCTGTCAGGTGAGTTCCCTGATCTTTCTGCGGATGAGGGGTATGAAGTACGCTGGTATTATCGTGATTCTGCTGATAATGAGCATCAGTATGTAAAGGATCGGCAGATTCAGTTGGATCTTGTTTCTAAGAAAGAAAAGGATTCTGCTGGCTATTACACGATCAATCTGTATGCGCGTAAGGTGGCTGTTAATCCTGTTCATCTGTATTATGAGCTGTATGATCAGGATGCGGCACAAGTGATTACGTATCAGGGAAGTGGAAAGCTTGAAACAGAGGAAACCTATTCGGTTGGTGCGGCCTTTACGATTACGCCGCCTGATCTGGATGGATATGGATATACATTTGTGTTCGGTAATACAGGTGTTGCTTCATCGAATACGCAGGAGAATCCGATTCGTCTTGTCTATGCAGAGAAGCAGGACAGCTGGCGTCATATAGTTGAAACCTATGCCCGCTATGCAGATATTGATGACAGCGGCAGGACAGCGGTGTCTGAGAAGCTTTCTTCCAGGACCGCTCTGAATGATTCGGCTGTACAATATGCCGTGGATACTGCTCCCGAACTGGATGGATATACATTTGTGCAGTCTGCGCTGCTGGCGGATGAGAATGATACTTCGTATGCTGTATCTGATGATTCGCAGATAACAGTGAATAAACCTGATAGTAAGGATCAGAGCCAGGTTGTGCGGTTCTGGTATACACCATCGTTTGATGGCACTTTGCAGAATAGCAGTGCTGTCTATGATGGAAAAGAACACAGTGTCTCCTATCAGCTGAACAGTGTGCCTGCGGTTGGCTCGAACAATACGCTTGTGTATAAGTACACGTATTCTTTGAACAATGCGTCAACTGCCACAACGTATGTGCAGTATGCATGGACCAATGCGGATGGGACAACGGGTACGTATGGGCATGCGCCTGTCAATGCGGGTGTGTACTCTGTTCAGGTGGAGATCTTGTTGTTCAAGGCTGGCAGCGTAAATACATCTGAATTGGATCGTGGTGAGAATCTGCTGACGGTGTATCGTAATGCATCTGCTGGTTCTCTGACGATTTCTCCAGCTGAGCTGGTTATTACCTCTGGTTCACAGAGCTGGTTGTATGGTACAAATGGCACGGGCTTCCATACCAATACTGACTGGAGTGCCACTGTCAATGGTGCTGCTGTAGATCAAAAAGAGCTTCATGTTACGGTGAGCTTCCTGGATACCTCCAAGATTCAGCAGCCTGGTACCATGGCCAATGAGTTTACGGTCAGCTTTACGGATGCTGGTGCTGCCAATAACTATGCTGTCACCAAGGTCTATGGATCTTTGCATGTGGATTGGCAGTACAGGGTGAAGTATGTATTGTCTTTGCCGGATGTTGTTTATGAGGCAAAGAGTGATGCCGAGAAGGCAGACGCCGTCAGGAATGATACCGATGTCAAGCCGGTCGAGATAGTGATGCAGCAGTTTGTTGTGACTTCTGAGAATCCGAATGTATTTGATGCGGCGAAGGCGGATGATAGTAAGCCTGCTGCATTGGATGGATTGAAGCTGACCAATGGTGATGCGGTGCAGAATGTTGGCTATCACAATGGTGATCAGACAGTAACCTATGTATATACGCCTGACTTTGATGGTGTCTCGATTGTCAAAGATGATGCGCTTGGCGTGTATGAGATGAAGCTGGCGGATAATGCGGAGAAGCTGAAGAAAGTGCTGTCTGCATTGAAGCCGTATCTGGCGGATCAGACACCGCATTCTGCAGATGATACGCCTGCTCCGGATGCGTCTGACTATCAGAAGTATCTTGGTACCAAAAATCCGGATTATCGTCTCGTGTATGAGATGACATATACTCAGCAGAACAGTGCTGGTACTGCTGGTGCATCTTCAACGGTTGTGTACCTAGCTGGCGAAGATGGTACGGTGAAAGACAAGGATGGCAAGGCTGCTGTATTGTCTGGCTCTGTGCCTGCGTCTGGTACGTATGTGGTAAGCGGCAGAATTGTGCTGCAGCATCGTTCTGATGTGCTGGACAAAGATGGCAGAAAGACCGGTGATCAGTGGTCAGATGCCAACATTGTGTATGTGTCTTCTGATACGCAGAATGTAACTGTGACATTGAAATAAGACTAGAAACGGAGGGGCAGATGAGAAGCAGAGTGGGCCGTATGAGTGCATTGGAAATGGTGCTGATCGTGGTATTGTGCCTGGAGGGGTTGTTTCTGGCATGGTGCGGATATCGCTGGTATCAGCAGCGTCTTGCCCATGGCAATGATTCTCTGCGTGTGAATACGGCCCTTTCTGTTGCCCGCATCAATTCCAGCAATGGAGCTGACTGTCCTGTGGATGGTTCTTCTTCCCAAAACTGTGTGCATTGGAATGGCACGGAATACATTGGCTACTATGACGGGGTTGCCAACAAGATTGTTGGTGACAAACCAGATGGTTATAACCAGTCATCTGAAATGGATATTGACGGAAAAACCTATACCGGCAAGCCCGGTACGATGGTGATTCAGGTCGAAACCGGCAATGGTGAAGTTCATCTGTCCTGGGTTCTGGGGAGGGCATCTTCATGAGTATCTATCTCTCCACAGGTCTTTGTGTTTATGTATGTGTGCTGGCCTTTGTGCTTGGTACGATCTTTGCCAGTTTTGTGACGTGTCAGGCAGATCGGATTGTGGCTCACGAGCCATGGTGGAAGGGCAGATCACATTGTGATGTCTGTCATCATGTTCTTGGGGCATCGGATCTGGTGCCGATCTTCAGTTATCTGCTGCATCGCGGCAGATGTCAGTACTGCCATGCGAAGCTTTCTGTCTGTTATGTGTATGTGGAACTGCTGGGCGGTCTGCTGTTTATGGTCTTTGTGCTTGTACATGGCAGGATAGATGTGATTCTGTTTCGTGATCTTGCCTTTCTGTGCTGTCTGCTGGGATTATCCCTGGTGGATCTTGCCATCCAGGAGATCCCGGATGGGTATCTGGTGTTTTCGCTGCTTGTGTGGGCGGCGGCTGGCATGGGTCATCTTTCCTATTACCGGAGTGCTCTGGCCGGTCTTGCCATTGGCGGGGCACTGCTGGTGCTGACCCTGATCATGGACCGCATTCTGAAGAAGGAAAGCATGGGCGGCGGTGACATCAAACTGTTCTTTGTGGTTGGATGCTATCTTGGCATTGGTTCAGGTTTGTTTGCCCTGATATTGTCGTGTATAGCAGGTTTGATCTTTGTGGTAGTATGGAAACGTGAAAAAATACCCTTTGGACCGTCTATTGCGATAGGCACACTGGCTGCTTTGCTGGTGGGACCGTGGGTTGTGCAGTGGTATCTTGGCCTGTTTGGCATGTAGAAAGAGGTGGATATGGCACGGGAAATACTTGGTGTGGATATTGGCAGCAAGCGGGTGAAACTCTGTGTGCTGCGCAATGGCTCCATTGTGCAGACGGCACTGCTGGACACACCGGAAAATGCAGTCAGAAATGATTCTCTGACAGCCTATGAGGCAATGAGCAGTCTGCTTCGTGAGGGCATGAAGGAAAATGGCATTCACTGCCGCAGGGCAGCGCTTGTTGTGCCGGATCCGGATGCATATATGCGCCGGCTGCGCATGCCGCTGATGACAGAAAAGCAGCTGGCGGTCAATCTGCCGTATGAGTTTCATGATGTGATCACGGATAACAAAGATCATTATCTGTATGACTATGCCATGATTGATACGCATGGCACAGATGAAAATGCCAAAGAGATGGAGCTGATGGCTGGTGCTGTCAGCAAGGAAAAGATTGCAGCATATCAGGAGATGTTCCATCATGCCGGCATGAAGCTGGTCATGGCAGCACCCCGCCAGATGGCGCTGGTCAGTGTGCTGCGGGCCTTCGCGGATACATGCGGACACGGGGATGTTGCCCTGGTGGATCTTGGTGATTCCTATACGCGTGTCGATCTGTTCCGGGATGGTACGTATGAGGCAACCCGTACGATTGATACGGGTGTGGCAGCGATTGCCGGTGCGGTTGGCGATGTGATGAATGTGGATCCGCATGTGGCCCGCGGCTATCTGCGCAATGATCAGGATCAGGTGCTGGAGAGTGAGGCACTTGCCAATGTGTACAATGTGATTGCGGTTGAGATCATGCGTGCCATTAATTACTACACATATGAGAATCAGAATAATACGCTGGAGAAGCTGTATGTGTATGGCGGCGGCAGTCATCTGAAGCAGCTGGTAGGTTCTATTGCGGACAGTCTGAGCAGTCTGCAGGTTGTGCCGGTGGATGCGATGGATCCAAATGCACCGAAAGAACTGGAAGATCAATTGACTTCCTTTGGCATTGCAAGGGAGGCGGCATAATGGCAGACAAGAGTATTCTCAAGAAAGAGATTCATCCGGTCAAAGTACACTATCCTACAAAGAAAGTGATGAACTTTGTCCATGATGAACAGGCAAAGACAGATCGTCATGCCATCGTGGTCTTTATCATCTTCCTGCTGTTTCTGGCCGTGTTTACCAAGCTGTTTGTGATCAATCCGCTGAATAAGGTCAATCAGCTGGAATCCAATTACAACCAGATGGCAGCCCAGGTGCAGCAGTATCAGGAAACGTTAGGCAATTATGATTCTGTCAAGGCTGCATATGATGATAAGGCTGGCTCCTTCCTGACAGATGATGAGAAACAGGAATTGAACCGCACGGATATTCTGGATATGATCCAGGAAGATGTGGCGCCGTATGTGGGCATTTCCAGCATCAAGATTGCTGGGGCACAGGTATCTGTGTTTACGGATGATACAACGCTGGATACGGTTTCCGGCATCATTGCCAGACTGCAGGCAGATTCCCGCAATGGCTATGTCACGGTTACGACAACTTCCAGTTCTGATCAGAGTAATAATGATCTTGTGCAGGCGGATATTGAGATCACCTATGGCAGTGTGGCGGAAGGAGGCAATCAGTAATGTTTTCCTATAAGTTTTCTTTGCGTGAGAAGATTCTGTTATTGATCTGCCTGGTGATTGCTCTGGGCATCTTCTACTATGAGGTTGCTTTCAAAGGTTTCCAGAGTGCTGCGAAACAATATGATACAAGCGAGCTGCAGACACAGCTGACCGTTCTGCAGAGCCAGGCTGCCAAGCAGAAACAGATGCAGAACTATCTTGACAGCAATGATACAGCATCGGTCGGTACCGTTGCTGTGTATAACAATCTGGCCAATGAGGTCAGTGCGCTTGGCAATATTCTCAATGACAAGGCAAGTCAGGTGTCCATCACCTGGAGTGAGCCGACTCTGACGGATAACATTGTCCGCCGGAATGCCTCGATCAGCTTCCATACATCCGGCTATGATACAGCCTACAGTCTGGTAGAGAGCATCGCCCGCTGCCAGTACCGCTGTCTGATTGCGGATGTCTCGATGGATGACGGTGATGATACAGATCTTTCCAGTAGTTCTGATGTGGCTGTCAGTATGAACATCACGTTCTTTGAGACAACCGATGGGGCATCCAGTACATCTGGTCTTGTCCAGCAGGATTCGGATTCAACAAGTGATAACAGCGGTACGGTATTCAAGGGAGACGCTACCTATAACTGAGCGCTTTGAAAGGAAGCCAGCATGTTTGCTCTGAGCACAGAAGAAAGAAAAATCTATGAACATATGCCGATTGCTCTGGCAATTTATGTCATGGACAGGCAGAGTCGTGTCATCTGTCTTTGTATCTCAGATGGTATGTGCACGTTCTGTCAGCGCAGCAGGAAGGATCTTGTGCAGCTTCTGAATGAGGCCATGTTTTCGCTTGTGCATCCGTCTGATGCCGGCATGCTTGCTCAGCTTGGCAGACAGTTTGCTTTGCATGCCAGCGGCTATGATGTCATCTACCGCCTGAAGACATGGACATCGGATTCGGCATATCATTATGTCCATACAATAGGGCAGTGGCTGCGCCATGAGGATGGCAGTGAGGCTGCGATTCTTGTCTACAGCAATATGAATGAGACGGTTACAGCCAATCAGGATATCATGAAGCGCTATCAGAGCTGGCAGAGAGACTATTTCTATACCGATATTCTGACAGGTCTGCCCAATGCCAATTTCATGCGTGCTTTTGGAGATGAGAAACTTGCCCAGTGTTTCCTGGAAACAGGCGGTGCGGCCGGCTGGTATTTTGATGTCAATGGCATGCATGCCTATAATAGCAGGTATGGCCTGCAGTGTGGCGACAGGCTGCTGATGGCGGTTGGCAGTGCCCTTTCGCATGCGTTTCCGGATGGGCTTGTGTGCCGCAGCACGGATGATCATTTTGTGGTGATTGCGCCATTTCATAAGGACAAGATCGATGCTTTGATGCAGCAGATCAATGCCCAGGTGCAGAATGATGTGGATGGGGTATCGCTTGGTGTCCGTACGGGTGTGTGTCTGGCCAAGCCGCATATGCCGGTCATGGAGCTTCTCGATGATGCCCATACAGGTCTGAAAGAGATCGGGACCAACCTGAATGTGACATGGCATCTGTATTCTCCGGATGTGGATCAGAAGATGATGCTTGCCCATTATCTGGTGACACATTTCAATCAGGCTCTGCAGGAGCATTGGGTGCAGCCGTATTATCAGCCGATCATAGATGTGCAAACCGGAAAGATAGCGGAGGCCGAGGCACTGGCCAGATGGATTGATCCTGTACAGGGTCCTTTAAAGCCGGTGCAGTTTATTCCCGCACTGCGCTCTTTCCATCTTCTGTATCGTCTTGACCTGTATATTCTGCAGGAAGTATGCCGTCATCTGCAGGAACAGATCCAGAAAGGGGAACCGGCTGTGCCGGTCTCAGTCAATTTTTCCCGCCAGGACTTTGATAATGAGGACCTGGTGCAGCAGATGCATAAGATCATTGCCGCATACGGCATTGATGCGTCCTTGATCCGGATTGAGATTACGGAACAGGATGTTTCTGAGGCACCGGACTGCATGAAGAAGCAGATTGAAGCCATTCACAGGCGTGGCTATGCGTTGTGGATGGATGATTTTGGCTCTGGCTATTCATCCTTGAATGTCATGAGTGAGTTCCCGTTTGATCTGATCAAGTTTGATCAGAAGATGCTGATGAATCTGGATGCAGGGCATGGAGCCAACCGCTACATCATGGATGCGATGACAAGCATTGCTAGGAAACTTGGCATTCATACATTGGCGGAAGGTGTGGAGAAACAGAGCGATCTGCGCTTTCTGCAGGAGATTCACTGTCAGTATGCGCAGGGCTTCCTGTTCTATAAGCCGATGAAGAGTGAAGACTTTGATGCATTGTTGAAAGGACAGAAGTAAGCATGCAGAAGATTGTATTGTGTGCTGGTGATATCCATGATCAGAAAGCACTGATTTCCAGTGTGCAGACATGGTTTGATACTGTGTGCGGCACCTTGGCTCGTTTTGAGAGTGTGCTGAATGACTGGGGAAAGGATGTGTGCTTCATTCTGACACCGTTGAATACAGACAAGATCTGTGCAGAGCGGTATGCATATCGGGTGCTGCTGGCGATTGGCAGGGCAGCCCAGGTGAATCCGCATGTGCAGGTGCGGTTTGCACGTTAACCTTATTGATATAAGCAAAGTGATGTAAGCCATGAAAATTCAGGCGGCGGTGTCAATCCGGCATCGATTCCAGGCCTGTTTTTTCCGGCTTTTTCTTTTTGTGTAATTTTGCAAAAAAGCTGAGAAAAAGGCTTGTCTTGGGACTGATGAGGTGATACTATAGCATGGCACTCGCGTAGATATGGGAGATTGCCGGCACGCCAATGTCCGTGGACACGGTGTGACAACCGGGGAACTCTCATGGAGCGATCCCGTAAACGGGAGTGAATACAAGGAGGAAAAATTCATGGCAAAAAATTCTGTAAGAATTCGTCTGAAGGCTTACGAGAACAGAAGTCTGGATGCGGCTGCCGAGAAGATCGTGACAACTGCGAACGGACACGGCGCTAAGAAGATCGTCGGACCTGTTCCGCTGCCGACGGAGCGTGAGGTCGTTACGGTCCTGCGCGCTGTTCACAAGTACAAGGATTCCCGTGAGCAGTTTGAAATCCGTACACACAAGAGACTGATTGAGATTATTGGCCCGAGTGCTGAAACGATTGATGCGCTGAGCAGACTGGATCTGCCGTCTGGTGTGGATATTGAAATCAAGCTTTAAAGAAAGGAACCAGGTATAGAACATGAAGGGTATCTTAGGAAGAAAGCTGGGTATGACTCAGGTCTTCACCATCGATGGAACACTGATTCCTGTGACTGTCATCGATGTGAAGCCGAATGTTGTACTGCAGAAGAAGACAAAGGAAAATGACGGCTATGAGGCTGTTCAGCTTGGCTATGAGGATGTGAAAGAGCATCGTTCCAACAAGCCGGCAATCGGACATGCCAAGAAGGCCAATACAGCGCCGAAGCATTACATCAGAGAAGTAAGAGCTGATGAAATGATGAACCTTGAGGTTGGTGCTGAAGTAAAGGCAGATCTGTTCAAGACTGGTGATGTGGTTGATGTCCAGGGTGTTTCCAAGGGACACGGCTTCATGGGCACAATTGTGAGAAACAATGCGTCCAGAGGACCGATGAGCCATGGTTCCGGCCATCACAGACACATTGGTTCTCTTGCTACAAACGGCCGTAACAACGGTGTTGTCAACAAGGGCACTGTGATGCCTGGCCATGAGGGCTGCTACACAACAACCAATCAGAACCTGACTGTGATCAAGGCTGATGCAGATGAGGGCTATATCCTCGTCAAGGGCAATGTACCAGGACCGAAGCGTGGTCTGGTACTGATCCACACAACTGTCAAGCCGGTTAAGGAAGTCAAGGTTCCTGAGCTGATCTCTTATGAGGGCGGTTCTGTTGAGGAAGAGCTCAATAAGGTTGAGAACACGATCAACGCGGAGCTGGCTGAGGAAGAGAAGGCCATCGAAGCTGCTGAGGCTGCCAAGAAGGCTGCTGCAAGCGCTGCCCGCAAGGGAAAGAAGTAAGGAGGAACAACAATGGCACAGATTGACGTATACAATCAGGAAGCTGCAGTTGTAAAGCAGGTTGAACTGAATGATGCTGTGTTCGGCATTGAGCCGAATCAGCAGGCCATCTATGACGCTGTCCTTGTCTACCTTGCAGGTTGCAGACAGGGCACACATTCCACACTGACAAGAGCATTTGTCTCCGGAACAGGCAAGAAGCCGTTCAAGCAGAAGGGTACAGGCCGTGCCCGTCAGGGTTCCACACGTGCTACCCAGTGGAGACATGGTGCAATTGCCTTCGGACCTCATCCGAGAAAGTACAATCTCAAGATGAACCGCAAGGTGAGAAGACTGGCTTACCGCTCTGCTCTGAGTGAGAAGCTGGCTGACAACAGCCTGACCGTTGTTGAGAATCTCAACTTTGATGAGATCAAGACAAAGAAGGCTGTGGCACTGATGAATGCATTCAAGTTCGACAGAAAGACACTGTTTGTTGCAGACGCTGCTGAGGACTTCGACAATGCATATGTCTCAATGAGAAATATTCCGAATGCAACACTGGTTACCGTACCGATGCTGAATGTCTATGACATTGCCAATGCGGACCGTATTGTGTTTACGGAAGCTGCTGCTGCCAAGGCAGGGGAGGTATTCGCAGAATGAGCGCACGTGATATTATCGTCAGACCGATCGTTACCGAGAAGGCAACAAAGATGCAGGCCAATGGCAACTGGATTGAGTTCGAGGTTGCCCGCGACACCAACAAGTCTGCGGTAGCTCAGGCTGTTCAGGAGATCTACCACATCAAGCCGGTTGCGGTAAACATTGTCAACACCAAGCCGAAGGTCAGAAGAGTTGGCCGTTATTCCGGCAAGGTCAGAGCTGTCAAGAAGGCAATGGTCAAGCTGCCTGAGGGACAGACAATCGATATCTATCATTCTGAGGACTGAGGATATCAAACTATCGGAGGAACACGCTATCTCCGGATAAACTGCGAAAGGAAAGAAGAAAATGGCAATTATTAAATACAAGCCTACCAGCAACGGCCGCAGAAATATGTCTTCGCTGGACAATCGTGGCAGAATCACAAAGCACGAGCCAGAAAAGAGTCTGTTGGCGCCGAAGCACTCCAAGGGAGGCAGAAACAACAATGGCCGCATCACAACACGTCATCAGGGCGGTGGTGTGAAGCAGAAGTACAGAGTTATTGATTTCAGAAGAAACAAGGACAATGTTCCGGCTAAGGTTGCCGGCATTGAGTACGATCCGAACCGTACAGCTAATATCGCTCTGCTGCATTATGCAGATGGTGAGAAGAGATACATCCTGTGCCCGGCTGAGCTGAATGTCGGTGATACAGTTGTGTCCGGTCCGGCTGTGGATATCAAGCCGGGCAATGCCCTGGAGCTGAAGAACATCCCTGAAGGTACCATTGTTCATAACGTTGAGCTGGTTGCCGGCAAGGGTGGTCAGATGGCAAGAGCTGCAGGTTCCTATGCTCAGATTCTGGGCTTTGAAGGAAACTTCTGCACGCTGCGTCTGATGTCTGGCGAGGTCAGAAAGGTTCATTCCAACTGCCGCGCTACCATCGGTACTGTTGGCAATGGCGACTGGAACCTGGTCAATCTTGGCAAGGCCGGCCGCAACAGATGGAGAGGTATTCGTCCTACCGTTCGTGGTTCTGCCATGAACCCGGTTGATCACCCGCATGGTGGTGGTGAAGGTAAGGCTCCGGTTGGCCGCAAGTCCCCGATGACACCTTGGGGCAAGAAGGCTATGGGCGTGAAGACACGTCAGCCGAAGAAGAAGAGCAATGCCTTGATCGTCAGAAGACGCAATGGGAAATAAGCTGAAAGGAGAATAAGAGATGTCAAGAAGCATTAAAAAGGGTCCTTTCTGTGATGCTTACCTTCTGAAGAAGGTCGAGGAACAGAACAAGGCCAACAAGCATGAAGTCATTAAGACATGGTCCCGCCGTTCAACGATTTTCCCGAGTTTCGTGGAACATACATTCGCTGTTTATAACGGCAAGGAACATGTTCCGGTCTATGTGACAGAAGATATGGTCGGCCATAAGCTCGGTGAGTTTGTTCCGACCAGAAAGTTTGGCGGACATGGTTCCGACAAGGCTGCGTAAGGGAGGATATCGGACATGGATGTAAGATCAACAGCTAAGACAGTTCGCGTCACTCCGCGCAAGGCCAGACTGGCTCTGGATATGATCCGCGGCAAGAGTGTTGAGGAAGCCCTCGCCATTCTGCAGTTCACACCGAACAATGCGGCTCATGAGGTATACAAGGTAGTCAAGAGTGCTGCTGCCAATGCAACACACAATCATCAGCTGAACGCTGATGCGCTGTATGTTAAGCAGTGCTATGCGGATGAGGGTATCGTCATGAAGAGATTCATGCCGCGTGCCAAGGGCAATGCCGCACAGATTCTGAAGAGAACGAGCCACATCACAGTTGTGGTTTCGGATGAGAGATAAGGGAGGAAGATCAAGAGTATGGGACAGAAAGTAAACCCGATCGGCCTGCGTGTCGGCGTCATTCGTGACTGGGAGTCCAGATGGTATGCCGATAAAGCAGAGTACGGCGATCTTCTGAACGAAGATGTCAAGATTCGTAATTATCTTGAGAAGAATCTGAAAGATGCCTATATTTCGCACATTGAGATTGAGCGCACAGGCAAGAAGAATGTCCGTGTGATCATCCGTTGTGCTCGTCCGGGTGCCATCGTTGGCAAGAGCGAGGACGGCAAGGCTGAGAAGATGGAAAAGACCAAGGCTGGTCTGAAGAAGATTGTTGGCGATAAGACACTGAAGATTGATGTTGTTGCAGTTGCCAACCCGGATCTGGATGCCCGCCTGGTTGCCCGCAAGATCTGCGAGCAGCTGGAGAACAGACAGTCCTTCCGTATTACACAGAAGAAGGCAATCCAGTCCACAATGAGAGCTGGTGCCAAGGGAATCAAGACACTTTGCAAGGGCAGACTGGGCGGTGCTGAAATTGCCCGTCAGGAAGGCTATGCAAAGGGTGTAGTTCCGCTGCATACACTGCGTTCTGATATTGACTATGCCTGCGAGGAAGCTCACACAACGTATGGCAAGCTGGGCGTTAAGGTCTGGATCTGCCGTGGTGAGGTTCTGCCGGGAGAGATGGTCAAGGAACCGGAAGCTCCGGCCCGCAACCCGAGAGACCGCAGAAACGGCAGAAGAAACAATAACAACCGCCGTTTCAATAACCGCCGTCCGGCTGCTGGCAGAGATGCCAAGGCTGCTGCACCGGCTGCTGGGGCAGGTGCCCAGGGAGGTAACGACTAATGTTAATGCCTAAGAGAGTCAAGTGGAGAAGACCCCACCGTCTGTCTTATGAAGGCCACGCCAAGGGCGGCACAAAGCTTGCCTTCGGTGAGTATGGTCTGGTAGCAGACGAGGGAGCGTATGTCTCCAGTGCGCAGCTTGAGGCTGCCCGTGTTGCCATGACACGTTATATGAATCGTGGCGGTAAAGTCTGGATCAAGGTTTTCCCGCAGCTGGCGAAAACCAAGAAGCCTCTGGAAGTACGTATGGGATCTGGTAAGGGTGCTCCTGATCACTGGGTCGCAGTTGTCCAGAAGGGCAGAATTCTGTTTGAAGTCGGTGATGTTGATGAAGCTACTGCCAGAGAGGCGCTTCGTCTTGCCGCTAACAAACTGTGCGTAAAGACACGCTTTGTGAAGAAGGGCCAGGAGGGACGCTGAGATGAATGTCAAGGAAATCAGAGATCTGAGCAACGAGGAACTTTCTCAGGAAGTTGTTTCGCTCAAGGAAGAGCTCTACAATCTGCGCTTTGCTCAGGCTACCGGAACCATTGAGAATCCGGCCCGGATCAAGGATATCAGAAAGACAATTGCCCGCATTAAGACAGTTCTGACAGAACGTGAGAATGCGGAGAATAAATAAGGGAGGAAGCAGACATGGCACAAGAGAGAAACGCACGTAAGGTTCTGCGCGGTACGGTTGTCTCCGACAAGATGGATAAGACAATCGTTGTCGAGATCAATACCACGAAGCGCCATCCTTTATACGGCAGACACGTTAAGTTCACAACCAAGTTCAAGGTTCATGATGAAAACAACGAAGCTCATGTTGGAGATGTAGTGGAAGTGATGGAAACACGTCCGCTGTCCAAGGACAAGCATTTCAGACTGGTGAAGGTTGTTGAGAAAGCAGTTGTTCTTTAAGCACAGGAGGTAGAAAGCAATGATTCAGAATGAAAGCAGATTGCATGTTGCCGATAATACCGGTGCCAGAGAGCTTCTGGTCATCAGATGCATGGGCGGTTCCCGCCGTAAGAGAGCAAATATCGGCGATATCGTTGTTTGTGCTGTCAAGAGCGCTGCTCCGAATGGCACAGTCAAGGATGGTCAGGTAGTCAAGGCTGTCATCGTTCGTACCGTTTACGGTATCAGACGTGAGAATGGCAGCTACATCAAGTTTGATGATAATGCTGCAGTCATTATCAAGGACGACAATACACCGGCAGGTACACGTATCTTTGGCCCGGTCGCACGTGAGATCCGTGACGCCGGTTTCATGAAGATCGTCTCCCTGGCACCGGAAGTATTATAAGGAGGAGCCCGAGATGAAAATCAAGACAGGTGATGAGGTCAAGGTAATCAGCGGACACTACAAGGGAACAGTTTCAACCGTTAAGGCAGTGTTCCCGAAGGAGAACAAGGTCATTGTTGAAGGTGTCAACATGGTCAAGAAGTCTCTGAAGCCCTCTCAGGCAAATCCCGAGGGTGGTATCGTAGAGAAGGAAGCTAAGATTGATGCTTCCAATGTCATGCTGTATGACAAGAAGGCCAAGGCTGCCAGCCGTGTTGGCTGGAAGGTTGCTGAGGACGGCACAAAGACAAGATACTTCAAGAAGTCCGGCAATGAAGTGAAGGAGGCTAAGAAGTAATGAACCGTCTGGAACAGAAATATAACGAGACAGTAAAGCCTTCTTTGATGAAGGAATTCAATTACAAGTCCGTCATGGAGTGCCCGAAGCTTGAGAAGGTCGTTCTCAACATGGGTGTTGGTGATGCAATTGCCAATCCGAAGCTGCTGGAAGAGGCAGTTGAGGAAATGACCATGATTTCCGGTCAGAAGCCGGTTGTCACAAAGGCCAAGAAGTCCATCGCTAACTTCAAGCTCCGTGAGGGCATGAGCATTGGCTGCAAGGTGACACTGCGCGGTGAGAGAATGTACGAGTTCCTCGACAAGCTCTTCAATATCGATCTGCCGCGTGTCAGAGATTTCCATGGTGTCAGTGGCACAGCCTTTGATGGCCGCGGCAACTATACGCTGGGTGTCAAGGAACAGCTGATCTTCCCGGAAATCAACTTCGATAAGGTCAACAAGGTCAGAGGTCTGGATGTTGTCATTGTTACATCCGCCAAGACAAATAAAGAAGCATATCAGCTGCTGAGTGAACTCGGCATGCCGTTTGCCAAGTAATAAGGAGGAGAACAATGGCAAAGACATCACAGAAGGTAAGACAGGCACGTCCTGCCAAGTTCTCCACACGCGCCTATACGCGCTGCGAGAGATGCGGACGTCCGCATTCCGTTTTAAGAAAGTATAAAGTATGCCGTATCTGCTTCAGAGAGCTCGCTTACAAGGGTGAGATTCCTGGAGTCAAGAAGGCTAGTTGGTAAGGAGGCAGCCCATCATGAATATGACAGATCCGATTGCAGATATGCTCACTAGAATCCGCAATGGAGCCAGTGCACATCTGGATACAGTGGATGTTGCGCCATACTCCAGGGTCAAGGCAGAGATTGCCCGTATCCTGAAGTCTGAGGGCTACATTGCTAACTATTCCACACAGGGTGACGGCATCGAAAAGAAGCTCGTTGTTACCCTGAAGTATGCTAATGGTGCAAGCGTCATCAGCGGCATCAAGAGAATTTCCAAGCCGGGCCTGAGGGTTTATGCCAAGGGCGAAGAAGTACCGAAGGTACTGAATGGTCTTGGCATTGCCATCATCTCCACATCCAATGGAATGATGACAGATAAGGAAGCACGCAAGCTTCACGTTGGCGGCGAAGTCGTTGCCTACGTCTGGTAATAAATAAGAAAGGATAAATTCATGTCACGTATCGGAAACAAGGCGATTACCATTCCGTCCAATTGTGAGATCACAGTGAATGACGGCAATGAGGTGACTGTTAAGGGCCCTAAGGGAACTTTGACAAGAACATTTTCGCCGCTCATGACAATTGAGCAGAACGACGGTGTTCTTACCGTCAAGCGTCCTAATGACGAAAAGCATACCAAGCAGCTGCATGGTACAACCCGCGCACTGCTTGCTTCCATGATCGAGGGTGTTGAGAAGGGATTCTCCAAGACCATGAAGGTTGTCGGTATTGGTTACCGTGCAGCCCTGGCTGGCAATAAGCTGACTCTGAATGTCGGCTTCTCCCATCCTGTAGACTTCACTGTACCGTCCAACCTGACGGTAACTGTTCCGGATGCCAACACAATCGTTGTTGCTGGCATCGACAAGCAGGAAGTCGGTCAGTTTGCAGCTGAGGTCAGAGCAACCAAGAAGCCTGAACCTTATGGCGGAAAGGGTATCCGCTATGTTGACGAGCATGTCCGCCGCAAGGAAGGTAAGACTGCTGCAGCCAAGAAGTAATGGGAAGGAGAGAGCAAAATGCTGAATAAGACAAAGAAGAATGAAGAGCGTATCCGCCGTCATAAGCGTGTGCGCAGAGTAGTCAGCGGAACTCCCGACTGCCCGAGACTGAACGTATTCCGTTCCAACACAAACATCTATGCACAGGTCATTGATGACACCAAGGGCAACACCCTGTGTGCAGTGAGTTCCCTGGATCTCAAGCTTGAAAATGGCGGCAATATTGAGGCTGCCAAGAAAGTCGGTGCTGCTATTGCTGAAAAGTGCAAGGCTGCCGGCATTGAGTCCGTCCGTTTTGACCGTGGCGGTTATGTATATCACGGAAGAGTCCAGGCTCTGGCAGATGCAGCCAGAGAGGCTGGCCTGAAGTTCTAAGGAGAGGAGAAGACAATGCCAACTGAAAATACAACAGAGCAGCGTCCGGCAGCAGCTGAGGCTGCTACAGCACGTCCTGAGAGGGGCCGCCGTGATAACAACAATGGACGCAGACAGTTCAGAAGACGTCAGGAACCGAAAGAGTTCGAAGATGTCGTAGTCTCCATCAACCGTGTTAGCAAGACCGTCAAGGGTGGACGCAGAATGCGTTTCGCAGCACTGGTTGTTGTTGGTGACAAGAAAGGCAGAATCGGTTTCGGTATGGGCAAGGCCGCCGAAGTTCCGGATGCTATCAAGAAGGCAAATGAGGCTGCTGTTAAGAATGTCTTCAGAGTAAATCTGGTAGACGATAACAGAACTGTTCCTCATACAAGCATTGGCAAGCATGGTGCCGCTTCCGTCATCCTGCTTCCGGCTGCACCTGGTACTGGTGTTATCGCTGGTGGTGCCGTACGCTCCATTCTGGAGCTGGCTGGTGTTTCCGATGTCCTGTCCAAGGTTCATGGATCCCGCACCAGTGTCAATGTTGTCTATGCAACTTTGAATGCTCTGCAGCAGATGCGGACTGTTGAAGAAGTTGCCAAGCTGCGCGACAAGAAAGTCGCTGAGATTCGATAAGGAGGGAAACCCGATGAAACTCAATGAAATGAAAGCAACGGACGGTGCCCGCTTTACCAGAAAGAGAATTGGCAGAGGCCTGGGTTCAGGTCTTGGCAAGACATCTGGCAAGGGCCAGAAGGGTCAGAACTCCAGAAGCGGCGGCGGTGTTGCCATCGGTTTTGAAGGCGGTCAGACACCGTACTTCAAGAGAATGCCGAAGAGAGGCTTCACCAACTACACCCGCAAGGAGTATGCAACAGTCAATGTTGAAGCTCTCAACAAATTTGAGGATGGCGTCACTGTTGACTATGAAGCCCTCAAGGCAGCCGGCCTTGTAAAGAAGCATCTTGATGGTGTCAAGGTGCTCGGCAATGGCAAGCTTGAGAAGAAGCTTACCGTAAAAGCTGAGAAGTTCTCCAAGACTGCTCAGAAAGCAATTGAAGAAGCAGGCGGAAAAGCAGAGGTGCTCTAATTATGATGCATACGTTCGCCAGCATGTTTAAGAACAAGGAGATCCGCAAAAAGATATTCTTTACTCTGGCAATGCTGCTGATCTATCGCATCGGGTCTTCCATTCCTGTTCCAGGCGTGGATTCCACCGCACTCTCTCAACAGATTTCCGACAACTCAATTCTGAACATGATGAACCTGCTGGGCGGCGGTGCCCTGGAGAAACTGTCCATCTTCGCGATGGGCGTTACTCCTTACATTACCGCCAGCATCATCGTGCAATTGCTCAGTATGGATGTCATTCCTGCTTTGACCGAATGGGCAAAGTCAGGACAGACTGGCCGTCAGAAGATGGAGAAAACAACAAGATACCTTGGTGTTGTGCTCGCCTTCGTGCAGGCCTTCTCGCTTGTCTATGGCTTTGACAAGCAGTATTCCGTACTGGAAAACAGTGCCCTTTCCACTTATCTGTATACAGCTACCATTCTGACCGCGGGCTCCATGTTCCTGGTCTGGCTTGGTGACCGTATCAGTATGAAAGGTATCGGCAACGGTATTTCCATCATCATCTTCGCCGGCATTGTTTCCAACATGCCGTCCCAGTTTGCCCAAGTTTACAGCATTCTGGCCGGTGGAAATACAAACAGTGAAGTATTCAATGGCGTACTGCAGTTTGCACTGTACTGCCTCGTGTATCTTGCAATTGTCATCTTCGTCGTCGTGATGGAGACAGCAGTCAGAAAGATTCCGATTCAGTACACCAACAGCATCTCCATGGGCAGAACTGCCCGCAATGATGTGACATATCTGCCGCTGAAGATCAACAGCGCATCGGTGATTCCGGTCATCTTTGCATCTTCGATCATGACAGCACCGCAGATTGTCATCAGCTTCTTCAATGCTGATCTGTATCAGAAACTGCAGAATTATCTGAGTCTGAGCAAGCCGTTTGGACTCTGCCTCTATGCTGTGCTGACAATTCTGTTTACCTTCTTCTACACTGACCTGCAGGTTGATCCGGACAGTGTCGCGGATAATCTGCGCAAGTCGGATGCTTACATTCCAGGTATCCGCCCGGGCAGTGATACAAAGCAGTACCTGCACAAGGTTCTGAACCGTATCACTGTACTCGGTGCTCTGGCACTGACACTGGTAGCTGTTGTTCCATATCTGCTGCCAATGTTTACAAGTATTCCAACATCCAGTGCCATTGGCGGCACCGGTATCATCATCGTCGTCGGCGTTGCTATGGAGACGATGAAGCAGATCAAGGGTCAATTGACACAGAAGTCATATCATGGCTTCCTGAATTAAAGGGGAGAAGAAAATGAACGTTCTGATTATGGGACCTGCCGGTGCAGGCAAGGGTACGATGTCGGATCTGATCCTGAAGGAATATGATATTCCGCATATTTCGACAGGTGATATGCTGAGAGCCAATGTTGCCAATCATACAGATCTTGGCAACAAGGCCAAAGCATATATGGATGCTGGCAAGCTGGTGCCGGATGAAGTCATCAATGCGATGGTGGAAGACAGGCTTCAGCAGCCGGACTGCCAGAAGGGATATCTCCTGGATGGCTATCCCCGTACACTGGTTCAGGCGAAAGAATTTGAAAGAATTGCAGCAAAGATCGGCAAACCGGTTGAATGTGTGCTTGGTCTTGAGGTAGACTTTGAGGTGCTCAAGGACAGAATCACCGGAAGAAGAATCTGTCCGAAGTGCGGTGCTACGTATCATATTCACAATTTCCCGCCGAAGGTTGAAGGTGTGTGCGACAACTGCGGTGAGAAGCTTGTCCAGCGCAGCGACGATACTGTCGAGAAGCTGACCAAGCGGATGGAAGAGTATGAGAAGAGCACAAAACCGGTCATCGACTTCTATGATCAGAAAGGGCTGGTGACGCATCTGGATGCGTCCGGTAAGCCTGAAGCGGTGTTCGGTGCCATCAAAGAGGCCTTAGGAAAGATTGCTTAAATGTGAATCGGGGCGGATCGATAGGCGGTCCGCGCCCTGATTCTGTTTATTGCGTAAGAAAGAGAGAGTACATGTCGAAACAGGATGTCATTGAAATCGAAGGTGTTGTAACGGACACACTTCCTAATGCCAACTTCAAGGTGAAACTCCAGAACGGACACGAGATCCGTGCTCACGTTGCTGGTAAAATCCGTATGAATTACATTCGCATTTTACCAGGCGATCGGGTCACTGTCGAAATTTCACCGTATGATTTAACACGTGGGCGTATCACATACAGACATAAATAATGTCTGGACCAGGAGGTTTGTAAAATGAAAGTAAGACCTAGCGTAAAACCAATTTGCGACAAGTGCAGAGTCATCAAGCGCAAGGGCGTTGTGATGGTAATCTGTGAGAACCCGAAGCATAAGCAGAGACAGGGTTAATTTGGAGGAAGAATAAGAATATGGCACGTTTTGCTGGTGTAGATATTCCGAACAACAAACAGGTCGGAACATCTCTTACCTATATTTATGGCATTGGCCCGACAACTGCAAAGAAGATCCTGGCTGCTGCCGGTGTTGATGAGACCATCCGCGTCAAGGATCTGACTGAAGCACAGGAGACTGCGATTCGTCAGCAGATTGATGGTATTAAGACAGAGGGCGATCTGCGCCGTCAGACAGCTCTTGATATCAAGAGACTGATGGAAATCGGCTCTTACAGAGGCCTGCGCCACAGAAGAAGTCTGCCGGTCAGAGGCCAGAGAACACGCACCAATGCGCGTACCCGCAAAGGACCGCGCCGTACGGTTGCGAACAAGAAGAAGTAATAGGAGGACATTGGAATGCCAACAAAGAAGAATAACACTGCGGCCAAGACTCGCAAGAAGAAGATCCGCAGAAATGTGGCGAAGGGTGTCGCTCACATTCATTCAACATTCAACAACACAATCGTTACCATTGCGGATGAGGCAGGTAATGTCATTTCCTGGAGCTCTGCCGGAGCACTGGGCTACAAGGGTTCCCGTAAGTCTACACCGTATGTTGCTCAGCTGTGTGCTGAGGCTGCCGGCAAATCTGCTGTGCAGCAGGGCATGAAGACGGTTGAAGTCAACGTTAAGGGCGTTGGTCCTGGACGTGAGGCTGCGGTTCGTTCCCTGCAGACGGCTGGTCTGGAGATCACAGCAATCAATGATGTGACTCCGATCCCGCATAACGGCTGCCGTCCGCCGAAGAGACCCCGCGGTTAATGAGCTGAAAGAGGAGGATATTGCATGCAAAAGTTTGAACGCGCCGATTTTGAAGTACAGGAATACGTTGAATCCGAGAATTACGGAAAGTTTGTTCTTTCTCCGCTGGAGAGAGGATTTGGTACGACGATCGGAAACGCACTTCGCAGAGTTCTGCTGTCCTCCCTGCCGGGAGCTGCGGTATTCTCAATCAAGGTAGATGGTGTGTACCATGAGTTCACAACCATCCCTGGTGTCAGAGAAGATGTATCCATGATCATTCTGCAGCTGAAGCAGCTGATCATGAAAATTGAAGATGATGAGGTTTATACACTGCAGATCTCTGCCAAGGGACCGTGCACTGTGACAGCAGGTGATATCATCTGCCCGTCACAGGTTGAGATTCTCAACAAGGATCTTGTCATTGCCCATCTGGAAGCTGGCACAAGCCTTGAGATGGAACTGAAGGCCAAGAATGGAAGAGGCTATGTAAGTGCCGACATCAACAAGCAGCTCAATGTCGGTTCTTCTCAGGGTATTGGAACTGTTTATACAGACTCCATTTATACACCAATTGAGAAGGTCGCCTATTCCGTTGATCCGGCCCGTGTTGGTCAGGATGTTAAATATGATGCTCTGACCATGGAAATCACAACCGATGGCTCAATCAATCCGCAGAAGGCGCTTGCCATGGCTGCCAAGATCCTGATCGATCATCTGGATCTGATCGCTGGCATCAATGAAGATGTCATCTCCATGGAAGACGTTGTCAAGGAAGGCGGCCAGGAGTCGCCAAGCAAGGGTCAGCAGATGATGATTGAAGATCTGGATCTGTCTGTCCGTTCCTACAACTGCCTGAAGCGTGCCGGTATCCAGACCGTGGATGAGCTGACACAGAAGACCGAGGATGAAATGATGAGAGTCCGCAACCTCGGCAAGAAATCTTTGAAAGAGGTTAAGGATAAACTGGCTGAGCTCGGTCTTGGCTTCAAGTCCTTTGACTGATAGGAGGAATTTACAATGTGGAATCGTAAGTTTGGCCGCAATGCGGATCACCGCAAGGCTATGCTCAGAAATCTCGCAACTTCCGTGATCCTGTATGGCAAGGTCGAAACAACTGAAGCCAAGGCAAAGGATCTGCGCTCTGTTGTCGATGAGCTGATCACACTTGGCAAGAAGGGTGATCTGGCAGCCCGCAGAAGAGCTGCTTCCTATATCCGCGATGTTGTCGCAGATGAAAAGACAGGCAAGACTGTCCTGCAGAAGCTGTTTGATGAGGTAGCCCCGAAGTATGCTGACCGCAAGGGCGGCTATACACGTGTTGTCAAGACTGGCACACGCAAGGGCGATGCTGCTCCGATGGCTTATATTGAACTGATCTAAGTTACGTAATGCCTGAGAGGTCTGTGCAATGCACAGGCCTTTTTGTTTTGTGCTACACTTTGGCCATGGAAGAATACATCTCTGATTACAAGAACGGATTGCTGCAGGTTTCTGCATCACTTCACCATTACTATGGCCTGACATGTGAATACCAGGATGATCCGGATGTCTCACATTGGCTTTCCTCACATGCATTTCGCTGTGTCATTGTTGTTCTTGTAGATGGCATGGGATCACGCCTTCTGCAGAAATATGGCTCTGATTTATCCATCACAAAGCAGATAAAAAAAGAATGCATGACGGTTTTTCCACCTACCACCAGTGCTGCTACAACAGCATTGCTAACAGGAAAAAGCCCTGCTGAAAACGGCTGGCTTGGCTGGAATCAGTACTTTTCAGAAGTAGATGACAATGTCATCCTGTTTCTTGACAGATCCCAGTACAGTGAGAAAACCTATCCCGGCTTTGTCCCAAAGGCACTTCCGGTCCGAACTATTCTGGACCAGCTGCATGATCGTAATATTCCCTGTGATTCAATATGGCCTTCTTTTGGTCATCATGGCTGTACTTCTTTCCATGAGCAGTGCCTGCTGGCCGCAAAACTTTCCCATCAGTCAGATCTGCGCTTCCTTTATGTGTACTGGGACGGCTTTGATTCCTGGCTGCATGAACACGGACCTTCCCATCCGGATACAGGCAGACAGCTGGCTATGATCAATGATGATATCCTAATGCTGGAAAAGATGGTGGACGAAGATACTGGTGTGCTTGTGATTGCAGACCATGGCCAGATCGACTGTACCATCTATGAAATGCAGAAAGATGAAGAGCTGATGGCCATGTTCCGACATATGCCAGCCCTGGAAGCACGGGCATGTGCTTTCTACATCCAGCCAGGACTGGAAAAGCAGTTTGAAGCACTGTTCCATCAGCGGTTTGGTGAGAAGTTTCTGCTGTTGCATAAATCGGAAATACTTTCCCGGGAAATTTTCGGGCCCGGGATTCCCCATCCCCGTTTTTATGAATTTATTGGTGATTATCTGGCAATTGCTTTAACACCATTATCACTGACAGCCAAAAGCAGTCATTTTCTTGGCCAGCATGCCGGTGCAATGGTGGATGAGGCAATGATTCCTGTGATACTTTCCGGTGAAAGTGTATAATGTACCAAATGAGCATGAAAAGACAAATGATAGCAGGCACTGTATGCCTGATGATGATTCTGACCGGATGCAAATCCGGCTCTGACACGGCTTCTTCTACCGCTGCTGCCTCCGCTTCTGCCAGGACAAAGACCACTGCCATGAAAGGTGATGTCTATGACAGCTTTACACAGGCTGTGAATAACCGGGCGACAGTGGACAACTATACGGTGGCTGTTTCCAATACGTATCAGATGACGTATTCGGATGATACGATGGATGCCTATGACATGGACGGCGTGCTGCAGATGGCAGGTGATACGGCCACAATCAGTCAGAATATTGATTCCAACGGGCTTCGTTCAACGTTTTCCGGAGACTGGTATGGGAATCGCCTGTACAATACATACAATGGCATTACGTACTATGAAGACATGGATGCCGATAAACTCAAGGCATCCCTGCTGGTACCGCTGGACCCGCTTGCGTTTGATGAAAGCATGATTGATAAGATCACCGGTACGACGGATGATGACGGCAATGTGAGCTATACGATTGCCATTGCGCAGGATTCCCTGTCTTCGCTGTTTGAACAGCGCTATGACCAGTATGGACTGAATCAGTATGACAGCCTGGAAGTCAAGGATGGCACCATTACGGATACATTTGATGCCCAAGGCCATTTCACAGGGGAGACCGTACAGTTTGACACGGTTGTAACATTATCCGGACAGGAAGTGGACACCCTGTATAAGTCACAGGTGACCTATACACAGATTGGCACAACATCTGTGACGATCAGTGATGACAAGAAGGCGGAAGAAGCCCAGTATGTTTCCTATCAGAATATTGACACGGACAGTATTCAGACATTAACGGATGATGATGACAGTGCTGAAAGCACTGTGACAGCTACTTTCCAGAAACGTCTGGTTACAAGATTGAATTATACCGTCGATGGCAGTAAGTACACTTCTGCGTTTAATGATGGCAATGAGAGCTATATGATCGACTTTGACCAGCATATCTTTGAATATTCCAACCGCACCATCCACTATATCTACAACTGGAAGAGCGATACGGAAACGATGGGAGCCTGCACGGCAAACTTTACGGACAATACACAGTCCAGTGACTGCAAGGATTCTACCGTGGATACGATGAAACAAGTCAAGCAGTGGCTTGAAATGGAACTGTATTATTGTGGACTGACACTGGATGAGCTGGTGGCAGAGACAAAATAACAAACAGGAGGACAAGATGAGAGCTGTCATTTCGGTAGTTGGGAAGGACCATCCCGGTATTCTGGCATTTGTGGCGCAGTATTGTGCGGATCGTGAGATCAACATTACGGATGTGACACAGAAGGTGCTGCAGGATCTGTTTACGATGATCATGACCGTTGAAGTTCCGGCGGATCAGGAAGGCAGGTTCGATGAGATTGTGACTGACATTGAGGCCAAAGGGGATGCACAGGGATTGAAGATTCATCTGATGAATGAAGAAATCTTCCATGCCATGCATACCATTTAAGGGGAAAACAGATGAGTGAACGCGGTGAGAAGATTCTAGAGACGATCCGCATGATCGATGAGGAATGTCTCGATATTCGTACCATTACTATGGGAATTTCTCTGCTGGACTGTGCAGACAGTGATATTGACCGCTCCTGTGAGCGCATTATTGCCAAGATTACAAGCAAGGCAAAGGATCTCAGGCAGACAGCAAAGGATATCAGTGCCCAGTATGGCATTCAGATTGTCAATACACGCATCAGTGTGACGCCGATTGCTCTGCTTGTCTCAGCAAGCGGCGGTGATCCTGTCAAGTATGCAAAAGCACTGGACAAAGCCGGTAAAGAGGTCGGCGTTGACTTCATTGGCGGTTACAGTGCGCTTGTGCAGAAAGGCATGACACCTGGCGACAAGGCATTGATCGAAAGTATTCCCGAGGCTCTGGCCACAACCGATATTGTCTGTTCCAGCGTGAACATTGGTTCCACCAAGGCCGGCATCAATATGGATGCGGTGGCACTGATGGGACAGGTGGTCAGACAGTGTGCAGAAAAGACAGAAGACAACAACTGCTTCGGTGCTTCGAAACTTGTTGTGTTCTGCAATGCCGTGGAGGACAACCCTTTTATGGCAGGTGCTTTCCATGGTGTCAGTGAACCTGACTGTGTCATCAATACAGGTGTCTCCGGTCCTGGTGTTGTCCGCATGGCCATCCGCAAGGCTGGCAAAGATGCCACCATGGATGAGATTGCCGAAGTCATCAAGAAGACAGCTTTCAAGATTACAAGAATGGGCCAGCTGGTTGGCACTGTTGCCTCAAAGCGGCTTGGCGTTCCGTTTGGCATCGTGGATCTTTCCCTGGCTCCAACCCCTGCGGTTGGTGATTCCGTGGCGCAGATTCTGGAAGAGATCGGCCTGGAAACATGCGGCGGACCTGGTACAACGGCATGTCTTGCCATGTTAAATGATGCTGTTAAAAAGGGCGGTGTCATGGCATCCAGCTCTGTCGGCGGCCTGTCTGGTGCCTTTATTCCGGTATCGGAGGATCAGGGCATGATCGCGGCTGCCCAAAAGGGTGTGCTTTCCATCGAAAAGCTGGAAGCAATGACAGCGGTCTGCTCGGTTGGCCTGGATATGATCATTGTTCCAGGTGATACAACTGCAGAAACGATTTCTGCGATCATTGCGGATGAGGCTGCCATTGGCATGATCAATAACAAGACAACGGCCTGCCGTCTGATTCCTGCTATTGGCAAGAAGGCAGGCGAGACACTGAACTTCGGCGGCCTGATGGGCTATGGCCCGATCATGCCGGTACGTACGGTCAAGCCCGATGTGATGGTACACAGGGGCGGCCGTATTCCTTCGCCGATCCACAGTTTGAAAAATTAAACCAGGAGGCAGTATGAATACAGCAGCGTTCTTTGATATTGACGGTACGATTTACCGGGAAGCTTTGATTACAGAGTTGTTCAAGAAGCTGATCACGCATGAAATCATTCATGGCTCTGCCTGGTATAACGATGTCCAGCCGGCGTTTAATGCCTGGGACAGAAGGCAGGGTGAATATGATGATTATCTGCAGAGGATGGTGGAAATCTTCAAGGAAGCGATTGTAGGTATTTCGCATGAACACATTGATCTGATTGCAAAGCGTGTCATTGAACAGAAAGGTGACCGTGTCTATCAGTTTACCCGCGGTGAGATTGAGCGTCACAAGAAAGAAGGCCACAAGGTTATTGCCATCTCAGGCTCCCCCTATGAGCTGGTGCGGGAAATGGCAGCCAGACATGGCTTTGATGATTTCCGCGGCACCATCTACAAGACGGATGAACATGGAAAATACACTGGTGAAGTTGTGCCAATGTGGGATGGCGTCTCTAAAAAGAAAGCCATGCTCGAACTGGCAGAACAGTATGATCTGGATCTGTCTCAGTGCTGGTCCTATGGTGATACCAACGGAGACCTGACCATGTTTGAAAATACCGGCCATCCTACAGCGATCAATCCTACCAGAGAATTACTGCTGCATATCCAGCAGGAGAAAGATCTTGCCGCAAAGATGCGCGTCATTGTGGAACGCAAAGATGTCATCTACAACATTGACATCCAATCCTTACATCTTGCATAGCAAAAATGCCGTCACATGCTGGCGGCATTTTCAATTTTCAGAACAATGAAATCTGACGGTTTACCCATGTACTTTGGTCGACATCAATGATGATGTCATCCTTCTGATAATTTCCAATCAGAAACGGAGAATCCGGATCATGCTTTTTCATGTTGGATCTGACAGTATTGTTATCGTAGTTGGCATAGCAGTAAAGACATCCATGCCCGCATGTGTTATACATGCCGATATCGTCTCCCAGCAAACAGGTGCATTGTGCTCTTGCGGCACTTTTCGTTGGCACAATCAGCTGGCAGCCGGTGGCTGCTTCCAGCACCTGTTTTGTCATACAGCCATCGGTGATGATGCCGTATTTCTGCAATGACGGACTTTCACAGCATGCCCGTATGGGAATGCCGTGGGCAGAGGCAATTGCAGACATTCGCTTGGCAAGAAATGCCTGCTGGGCAGATGAAACTTCCTGCACATCCGGGAAGTTCTTTTTTGTTTTGGCATACAGATCAATGAAACTGATCACGCAGAAGCTGATATAACCCTGCAGTTGATCACAGATGGTGTCAACTACCCGCGGCTGAAGCCGCAGGCTTGAAGGAACACGGCTGCACATAGATTGTGCAGTCATGCACTCCAACTTACCCGGATACAGCTGACTCGCTTATCTGCCGCAGCAGGTAAGTGGAGGTCTGCCAGTGAGAGGGCGGTTATCATAGTGAGTTGCCAAACTATGAGGGCAGAAACGTACTGCCCATACCGCTGATCAGCGGATATCTATCGCAATGCCGGATTCCTGCAGTAAAGCAAGACCGGCATTTTTGATATTGATTGCGGCGTTATGATCGCGTACATGGTGCGAACCGCACATTGGGCACACCCATTCTTCCTGCCCCAGTACGATTCTGTTGTCGTCTGACATGACATAGCCGCATGACGAGCAGGTCTGTGTCGTGTTTCTGGGATTGACAAGCAGACATATCTTTCCGCGTTTGGAAGCTGTGTTTTGCAGCTCAGTCAGAAAAGTTCTCCATCCACTATCTGAGATTGCCTTTGCCAATTTGTGGTTCTTCTTCAAATTTAGGACTTTGAGATCCTCGGCAAACAAATAGTCGTGGCTTTTGACTTCTTTGTCTGCTGTACATCTGATAAAGTCCAATCTCTGATTTGCCACATGACGATGGCATTTGGCCAGTTTGAGTCGTGCTTCCTGATAATTTCTGCACGTACGATAGTCTCGGCCATCTCGTCTGGCAGCTTCGTACTTTCGCGAAAGGGCGCGCTGCGCTTTGCGCAACTTCTTTTCTGCCCGTTTCAGATAACGCGGTGATTCGATTACACAGCCATCACTGTCCATCAGAAAGTTAGAAAGATTCAGATCCATGCCTGCCGCTCTGCCAGTTCTGACATAAGCAGTATGAAATGGTTCGTCTGATGCCAGAGCAAGCGAAATATAGCAGTCTCCGCACGTATCCATCCTGATGGTGACAGTACCAATACGTGTCTCTGCAACACGATTCAGCAGCGCATCAATCAGCTTGCGGGAACCTTTCATGCGGATCGTACCAAGCATCGGCAGCACAAGATGATTCCTGTCTGTAAAGCGTACGCTTCCTTCGTACAGGCCGACAACGTGTGAAATGGTATTCAACTTCTTTCCGGCATAGTGATTGCTGGTCTGATAGCAATACGTGTTGTCAAACTTGTGGAATGTCGGAATACTGGTTCCTTTCACTTTTCTGAACTGACTCCACGCCCGCTTATAGTTCATAATGGCATGAAGTACCATGTCTGAATCGCAGTCCCACAAGAAAGGAATTGCGTTCTTGATAGATTTTGCATCACCATATGCAGATGCCAGATATGCAAGCCTTTCTGTGTCTGTTGGAGACAGTGATGCACTTTTTCTCAGACGGAACATCTCATTGTGCACAGCCACCAGGCGATTGTACACAAAGCGTGAGGCGCCGCCGTTCATGCGGATCATTGCCTTTTGTCTGTCAGACGGATACACACGCATCTGTAATCCAATATGGAACATGTAATCAGACATCTTCTTCATGTTATAATTATAACACATATATATTACTTATTATATGATATACATATAATATATAAAACAAAAAAGAGGATACATATGAAGAGACATATTGATCGAATTGAGGATGCCGTTTATGAACGTGGATATGTGTATAATCTGCACTTTCATATTATCTGGTGTACGAAGTACCGTAATCCATGGTTTACAACGCCTGAGCTTGTGAATGAGATGAAAGATATTCTGCAAAGTCTTGCAAAGCAGGCAGATGTAGACATTCAGGAAATGGAAGTGATGCCAGAACATATCCATTTGCTATGCAGTTTCAAGCCAAAGTACAGCATTACTGATGTGGTAAAAAACCTGAAAGGAGCGTCTGCCAGACTGTTTCTGAAAGCACATCCAGAAATTAGAAAAGCTATGTTCTGGGGTGATAAGCTATGGGCGCCAAGCTACTATGTTGGCAGTGTTGGCAACATGAGCAAAGAAACAGTAAAACGGTATATCCAAAATCAGTATGATGGCAAAGGTGGAGATCACTCACCCGCAAGAGAAAAGAAAAGCAATTCCTCCCAGCAATGAATTGCCAGGATTCCTTGCTTTATTCTTCATTGAAAAGCCCGCAGGTGATAATCGATGGAATACCTCTGATTGATGAAGATCGGATCATAGCGCCAGCCGACTGCCTGTTTTCCTGCAATTTGGGATAACTGCTGGATTTCGGTGATGATGAGATGTTTGTCAGGCACATTGGGGTCAATGTCTTTACCATAGGGTGTCAGGGTGACAAACCAGAACTGTCTGTACGCATCCAGTTCATGGATTCCTTTTAGCATCGGCCCCGGGTTCTTGGTGCAGAAGGAAAGGATGTCCACAACATCGGGGTTAATCTGATAGCGCCGTACCTGTTTCGGATTGTAAGGGTTTCTGGTGCAGACATAGCCTTCCTTTATCCGGTTGTAAAACCATGTGCTGTAAAAAGCCGGAATGTCGGTCCGGCTTCCTGTGTTAAGAATCATGTTATTCCTGGCTGTAGACTTTCAGGATCTCACCGATATACATTGTGTGGAAATCACGCTCAGGATAGTTCTCATCCACCAGTGCTTGATCCACAAAGCAGTCTTCCTGCAGATCCTGCGCATAAATCTTGCGGCAGACAAAGACAAGGTCAGCTTCTTTGAAGGTAACGGTGCCGTCTGTAAAGACAAGTGTTAGGCCTGCATTTTCAATCTTGTTTTCGTCTCTGCCGGAATGAGAGCCAAGATAGCTGAGTGCTTTCCGGTATGAAGAGGGAAAATGATTCAGTGTAAACAGTTTTTCTTTGTCCATGAATTGTTTTGTATAGCGGCTTGGCCTGACGTAGCAGATGGCAGTTGGCATGACGCCTTTTCCTGCCTCCTGATGCCATATGGAACCAAAGTGTCCCCAGGCAATGGTCATGACATTGCAGCCATCTGTTTCATTTCCTGCTGCCAGGGCAAGCCAGTCCCTGCCAAACAGATCAAATGGATTTAGCTGCAGATCGTGAATGTCAATTTCTTTCATATGTGCCTCCAAGCGTTTTCTTTCAGCATCATAGCATGAATCTTAGACAAGAGCGGCTTTTTGTATTCCGGATTGATCACGGTTTCCATTTCTGCCTGCGCGGACAGGCAGATTTTCTGCTATGATGCAGATAAAAGAGTTTTGTTTGCCAACAGACATGGTTTCATTTACGGATGAATGCCTGCAGATGATCCGCCGTATCAAAAGCGGAATATGATTTCCTCTTACGAGAAACATCCATCGATTTGTTTCCATCACAGCACTGGTCAGAAGGAGGATGATATGAAAAATCTGAATGCAGAATTGCCGGATATCAGGGGATATCTTCTGTCTCATTTTGAGCAGGCGATGGAACAGGGCTGGATCAATATCTATTATCAGCCGGTTGTGCGCAGTATAACAGGCATGGTCTGCGGTGCTGAGGCATTATGCCGCTGGATTGATCCGGAATATGGCATGATCTCACCCGGTGATCTGATTCCGGTTCTGGAAGAAAACGGCAGAATTTTTGATCTGGATCTGTATGTCATGGAATGTGTGTGCCGGGATTTCCACAGTCTTTTGAATAAGAAGACAGACCGCATCATTCCGGTATCCATCAACCTGTCCCGCAAAGATTTCCTGCATGAAGATGTCGTAGAACGCATTGAAAAGATTGCCAGTTGGTATCAGGTTCCCCGTGAGCTCATCAATATCGAGATCACCGAGACTGCCTTTATTCAGCAGCAGTCTCTGCTTTCTGCATTCATTGAACAGTTTCATACGCTTGGCTATCAGGTCTGGATGGATGACTTTGGCACAGCGTATTCCTCACTGGGCGCGCTGAAAGATCTTGACTTTGATGAGCTGAAGATTGATATGAGCTTTCTGTCCACCGCATCCGAAAAAGCAAAGATCATCATCGAGGATGTTGTGCGCATGGCCAAGCGGATTGGCATCCAGACCCTGGCCGAAGGTGTGGAAACAAAAGACCAGTATGAATTCCTGCGCCGGATTGGCTGTGAGAAGATACAGGGTTTCTATTTCGGCAGACCGATGACTGGTACGGCATTTGGCCAGTACTGCCGCAGCCATCATCTGGACCTGGAGCCGTTAAGCTGGAAGAAATATTATGACGATCTTGGCCGCATAGACTATCAGACTGACACCACGCTTTGTGTGGTAGAGGATGACGGGCAGAACATGCAGGTTGTGTTTATCAATCCAACCTATGAGAAAGTGCTGGCAAAAGCAGGTATTACGGATCTCAACGGCTGGTTTCATGAGATCAATACGCCCAATAATCTTACGCATGACTTTTACCGCCGCTTTGCCAATGAGCAGCTGCGCAAACTGCCCGGTACCCAGACGATTATATTTCCAACCGGCAGTCATTATCTGCAGCTGAATGGACGGGTTGCCGCAAGCTATGAAAACAATGATATCTATGCCATGCAGATCAGGTATTTTGATGTGCATACCAAGACGCCATACCAGCAGAATGTGGAATACTTTGAAAATCTCTATTTCATCTGTGATGATATTGCCGTCTATGATCTGGCATCTATGACGATCTATGGCGTGAAATCTTCTCTTTCGGAGCAGCCGATGGGGGCTGGTGATAAGACAATGGATGCCGTGCAGTTTGCGCATGACTGGATTGCTGATTTTGTCTACCCAGCGGATCAGGAACGGGCAAAAAAGTTCCTGGACGTACATACATTATCTGCGCGCCTGCACAAGAACAAAGGCAGGCCGCTAAGCATTCTGCTGCGGTGTCTGGATGAAGAGGGACAGTTTGTCTGGAAGCAGAATATCTTTGTGATGATTCCGGATACAAACGGCCAGAAGGTTTTGAATGTGGTGATGCCGGCTGGACTGGATGAGAAGACAATCCAGCAGATTACCATGGAGAATGTGGAGCGCAGCGGCGGTCAGCAGCGTCTGCAGGCCGCTGTGACAAAAGGCATTGCAGCGTCCATCCTGTGGCGCAATCAGGAACAATATGCATCGATCAAGTACTTCTGGAAAGACCGGCAGAGGCGCTTTGCGGGAGCAAGCAGGAGCTTCCTGGATTACTATGGCTTTGCCTCTGTGGATGATATTGTTGGCAAAACAGATGAGGATATGCACTGGCATGTGCAGAAGGAACCATTCCGTGATGATGAACTGGATGTGATTGAACACGGAAAGCATGTGCAGCATAAGGTCGGCACCTGCATTGCCCGGGGTGTTCAGCATACGATTGTCGCAGATAAGATGCCTGTTTATCAGGATGGCAGGATCATTGGCCTGATGGGATGGTTTATTGATCAGGATGAGATTCTGCAGGGGGCAGGCAAGCTGGATCAGATTGAGACGATCGATTCAGTGACAAAGCTGGCGAATACAACCGGCTTCCTGTACAGCTTCCGTATTTACATGCGCCAGCTCTGGGAGCGTGGTGAGCCATTTGTACTCATGCATGTATCGATTCCGGAATATGAGATCTTCCTGTACACCTATGGTCCTAAAGCAGGTGACCAGTGTCTGCAGGCCATTGCAGGCCAGCTGAATGAAGCGGCGGGCAGAGAAAATGTCATCGGCAGGATCACGGGCTCACATTTCTTCCTGCTGCTGCAGAATAAGAGCGAACAGGAAATGACAGAACTGACGAAAGAGGTTCAAACGAGAATCAACAGCCTGCGCCAGGTTGGCGGATGGAAGTTTGCCGGTACCGCGGATATTGAAAGCACGATGATGGATGAAAAACGTGTCAGCCGGGATGACTTTGCCAGTGCCGTGTATGACATGCTGGATCATTTTGGCAAAGGAAACGGATAGATCAGACAGAGTGTCTTGCCTTCTTTGTACATGAGGGTATCATTTTCAGTGTATATGCAGCCTTGCTGTTCTTGGGGGAGTGAAAGACAGGGAAGATGAACAGGAAAATCAGAAGGATACAGTTTGGGGAGTTTGTGCTTTTCGCTGTGGGGATGGCAGTGATGGTATTTTCTGTGACAGGTATTCTTTTAAGACGTACTGATGAGACGTTGCAGAATTATGTATCCAATCTGGTAGCGGCAGACAGCCGGCAGCTGGAGCTCAATATTGAATCCTATCTTGAAAAGGTAGAGAAGACAGCTGCGCTGCTGTTTTCGGATGAGAAATACTATGCTTTTGATGCGACGGATCCTTCTCTTGGCAAATATGACAAGATACAGAGTGAAGATGAAATTGAGAAGGAGATTGTGCGCCTTGGCCTGACAGAGAATTTTTCTGACTTTGGGATTGTGTATGCCAATGATGAGAATATCGGCATGATTTCAGAGGTAACAAATGAGATGTTTCCGGGTGGAGGTCTGTATCAGGAATTTTCGTCTTCGATCAACCGGGACAGGACGATGGATGGCTGGTCGTTTGGCCATCAGGGGAATGTGGATCGTCTGTATTATGTCAAGCGCCTTAATGCGCATGCGATTGCGCTTGTTTCGTTTTATGGCAGGGAGCTTGAGACGGTGTTTGAGCTGCCGGAGCAGCTGGAGGGTATGACGATCCGGCTTGTGGATACTGACAGCAGGATTCTGTATTCTTCTGATGATACGGAGATTGGCAGTTTTCTGGACATTGGCATCAGTGATGCAATTGAGGGTATGGATACAAGTGCGACGGTTATCAGTGATGATTATCTGATTACTTCCAATTCCTGCAGCAATGGCTGGCGGGTGGTATGTACGATGCCGATGCAGGAGCTGATGAAGGACAGTCATGACCTGCGCACAAAGATGATCTGGACGGTGCTGCTCATTGCTATTGTGATTCTGGCTGCGGGCACGCTGGTTTATCTGCGTATGACGCGGTCCATGAACGGTGTTGTCAGTGATCTTTCTGACCGTGCTGCACATGATCTGATGACAGACCTGCTGAACAAGCAGACATTTGAAGAACAGGTTTCCAAGGAGCTGGCTTCTTATACAGGCAAACAGGCAAATGTGTTCCTGATGATGGATCTGGACTGCTTCAAGCAGGTCAATGATACGCTTGGCCACAGCAAGGGTGATGAGGTTATCCGGCGTACAGCTGCAATTTTGAAGAGTGTTCTGCCGGGTGAGTATATGATTGGCCGGCTTGGCGGTGATGAGTTTGCGGCTTTTGCGGCGTATACAGACCGTAATAAAGAGCAGGCACAGAAGGAAGTGCATGCTTTGATGGATGCTCTTTATGCTGCGTTTGACAGGGAATTCAGCAGTGAGAAGGTGAAGGTTTCGTTCAGTGCCGGTGTGATTGTGGAAGGACCGGGGGAGTATTCTTTTGGTGATCTGTATCGCCGGGCGGATCACAGTCTGTATGAAGCGAAGCAGAGTGGAAAGGGGAGTGCGGCATATGATGAGCAGGAAAAGCTGTAAATGGGCGGTCTGTGCGGTAACAGTGCTTTCTCTGCTGCTTTCAGGCTGCGGCCATCCGCAAAAGAAAGTGGTTGTGCAGAATGACAGCTCTGTGCATATATCCATGTCCTGGTGGGGCAATGATGCCCGCCACATCTATACATTGTCCGGTCTGGAACTCTTTCATGAGAAGCATCCTGACATTATTGTGTCGCATATGTATGGCGTCTGGGATGGTTATGAGCAGCGCAACAGGATCAGTATGGAGAGTCATGAGACTGCGGATGTCATGCAGATCAATTACAACTGGCTTGCCGAGTATTCTCCGGACGGGAAAGGCTACTATGACCTCAGCCAGCTTTCTGATGTGATTGATTTTTCCAATTTTTCGCAGTCGGATCTGGATTTTGGCACTGTCAGCGGCAGCCTGAATGCGCTGCCGATTGCCTATAATTCCATATCATTCTTTTATAACAAGACGCTGTATGACAAGTATGGCCTGTCTATTCCGCAGTCATGGGATGATCTGTTTGCGGCCGCAAAGGTTATGAGTCCGGATGGCATTTATCCGCTTGGCCTGACCAAAAAGCAGCTGATTCTTTCCCTTGCCGCATGGTATGAGCAGACCTATGGTGATCCGCTGTTTCAGCGTGATGGCACGCTCAGTGCGGACACAGACAGAATGAAGGCACTGCTTTCCTTCTACCGGAGTCTGATTGATGAAAAGGTGATGCCGTCTGTGAATGAGTTTGATGCGACTGCATTTACGACAGGAAAGACAGCTGGTGCCGGCTGCTGGAGCAGTGATGCAAGCCGGTATTGTGATGATCTTGCAAAGAGTGGGAATGAAGTTGTTCTTGGTGAGATGCCTGGTATCAGCACTGCTGATACCACGGGCTGGCATATCAAGCCGGCAACGATGTTTGCCATCAGTGCGTATACCGATCATCCTCATCAGGCGGGCCTGCTGCTGAACTTCATGATGAATGATCCGGATATGGCACAGCTTCAGGGCACTGAGAAGGGTGTTCCGGTCAGTAAGACGGCGCTGCAGACACTGCAGGATCATGACATGCTGGATACGTATGAAGCGATGGCAAGTGCGCAGATTGACAAGAATAAGACAAAACTGTCTGCCATGATCCCGGCTCTGGAAAACAGCAGCACCATATCTGCCTTCAAGAATGAAGCTGACAAATATCTGTATGGCAAAGAGGATCTGGATACGTGTGCAGCGAATCTGCTGTCTGCACTGCAGTGAACTGCCTGGATCATCAATCGTGATGGAAGACCGATGCGGCTGGCAGCGGTCTTTTTGATGTGGGCAGTCCGGACTTTGCGTTTGAAGATTTCAAACAGACTATAATGAGGTGGAAAGAAGGTGAAGGCATGATTGTGGAAGGGTTTATGGTACCGCATCCGCCGGTTGCTGTACCTGAGGTTGGCCATGCGGAAACCAATAAGTGCAAGACGACGATTGCCGGATATCAGAAGGTGGCAGAGAGGATTGCAGAGATTGCACCGGATCTGATGATTCTTTCCAGTCCGCATGCCGTGCTGTACCGGGACTGGTTCAATGTGTCCGGTGGTGAGCGTGCCTATGGGGATCTGCATCGGTTTGGTGCCAATGTACAGATGGAAGTCTCATATGATACAGAGTTTATTGATGCATTGAAGAAGGTGAAGGATCCGGATTTTCCGTGTGGAACGGAATATGACCGGGATGTATTCCTGGACCATGGCACGATTGTGCCGCTGTATTACATCAATCAGAAATATACAAACTACAAGCTTGTGCGCATTTCGCTGTCAGGTTTCTCATTAGCCATGCATTATGAGCTTGGCATGTATCTGGAGAAGGCTGCTGAACTGCTTGGAAGAAAGGCTGTTTATGTCGCAAGCGGTGATCTGTCCCACTGCATGCCGGGATCCAGCTATGGCTGCCATCCCGAAGGCAGCGTGTATGATGAGCGGATCATGAAGACGATGTCTTCTGGAAACTTTGGCGAACTGCTTGCATATGGTCCGGCATTCCTGGATGCGGCGATGGAATGCGGACACCGCAGCTTTACGATCATGGCAGGTGCCTTTGATGGCTATGATGTATCGTGCCAGCAGTGGTCGCATGAAGCACCGTTTGGCATTGGCTATGGGGTTGTGCACGTGAAAAGAGAAGGCATAGATGAACACCGGCATTTTCTGAACCAGTATCTGCAGGATCAGCAGGCAAAGGTTGAGAATGAAAAGGCAAAGGAAGATGGTTTTGTGTCTCTTGCCAGAAAAACCATTGAGACGTATGTCAGAGATGGCAAGGTGCTGAAAGTGCACGATGTTCCAATGGCGATGCAGGGCAGAGCCGGTGTGTTTGTGTCACTGCATAAGGATGGCATGTTACGGGGATGCATTGGCACGATTCTGCCGGTAAGAGACAATATTGCCCAGGAGATTGTGCATAATGCCATTGAGGCTTGTTCACGGGATCCAAGGTTTACGCCTGTAGAGGAAGATGAACTGCCGTATCTGAGCATCAGTGTGGATGTGCTGAGTAAGCCGGAATCCTGTGAGATGCGGGATCTTGATGTAAAGAAGTATGGCGTGATCTGTTTCACCCGTGATGGCAGAAGAGGACTGCTGCTGCCGGATCTGGATGGTGTGGACAGTGTGAAGCAGCAGGTACAGATTGCCTGTAAGAAGGGCGGCATTGATCCAGACAGTGATCATGTGCTGCTGCAGAGGTTTACGGTGACGCGCCATGTCTGAGATTGTATGTGATGACTGCATGCACCATTGCCATCTTGCGGAAGGTAAGACAGGTTTCTGCCGGGCCAGAAGGAATGTGCATGGTCAGAATGTGTGTGATAACTATGGCAGGCTGACCTCCATGGCTATGGATCCGATCGAGAAGAAGCCATTTGCCCGCTATTATCCGGGTTCTTTGATTCTTTCAGTCGGTTCTTATGGCTGCAATCTTGCCTGCCCGTTCTGCCAGAACAGTACGATTTCCATGGTGGATGATAGCCATGTCACATACCGTACCGTTATGCCGGATCATCTGGCAGAAATTGTCATGGCATATCCGGAAAGCATCGGTCTTGCCTTTACGTACAATGAGCCATTGATCAGCTGGGAGTATATCCGTGACTGTGCAAAGATTCTGAAACCGCAGGGAAAGAAGATTGTACTGGTAACCAATGGCTGCATTTCGCATGCGGTCATGGAGACGCTGATGCCATATATCGATGCCATGAATATTGATCTCAAGGGTGATGCACAATTTTACAAGAATGAGCTTCATGGCAGCCTGGATCTGGTGAAACAGACTATTACCTATGTCTATGACAAGTGTCATCTGGAAGTCACAACTCTTGTGATTCCTGGCAAAAATGACAGTGAGGCATTCATTGAGAGCGAGGCATCCTGGCTGGCATCATTATCTAAAGAAATCCCTCTGCATCTGAGCAGATACTTCCCAAGATACCATTACGAGATGCCTGCTACAGATGTAGATCACATGAAGAAACTGCAGAAGTGTGCTCAGAAATACCTGTCATGGGTATATCTGGGCAATGTGTGGTAATATCTTTAATAACACGTGGAATAGATACTAAAAGCACATGTAATAATACTTCCAGGCGTTTTTCTTCTGTTTTGCTATAATCTTGTGTGCATGGTGCAGCGTTTCAAGGAAATACATGATCAGGCTAGGAAAGAACATGTTCCGGTGATGAAGGATGACGGCATGGCTTTTCTTTTGGCATGGCTGCGTGATCACAGTCAGGTTCGTGATATCCTGGAGATTGGTACGGCGGTTGGTCTTTCTGCGATGGAAATGGCCAATGTGCGGTGGGATATGACCGTCGATACTGTTGAGGTCAATCCTTTGATGTATGCGCAGGCAGTCAGGAATGTGAAGGCTGCTGGTTTGAGTGGCCGGGTGCACTGCTATCTGTGTGACGGCGCAGAATTTTCAAGTGAGAAAATCTATGATCTGGTGTTTATTGATGCAGCCAAGTCACAATACCGGCGCTATCTGGAACATTTCTGGTTCAATACAAGGCCGGGTTCATTCTTTGTGTTTGATAATCTGAACTTTCATGGCATGGTGGATGATGAAAGTCTGACGCATAACCGTTCTACGGTGCAGATGGTGCATAAGATCGGTGCTTTTCGTGAACATTTGTTACAGGATGAGCGGTTTGATACGGTGTTTTATCAGGATGTGGGCGATGGCATTGCCATTGCTTTGCGGAGGCAGTAAATGGAACATTTCAGGATGGTACGCGGTGCGCGTATTATCATGCGTGACTGGGTGAAGGTGCATCCCGGTGATAAGATCTGTCTTGTCACTTCGGTGAAGCATTACAGTGAGGTGCGGCTGCTGCAGAATGCGGCGGAGGATCTCGGCGGGGTTGTCAGTATTTTGTTTGTGGAGCAGGAAGGCATTCATGTCGGCGATTATTTTGATATGAATCCACAGATCTTCCGTCCCTATGATGTGATTATCGGAGCCAGTGACTACTCAATCATTACGACAAAGGCAGCTGAAATTGCCGTGTCTTCGGGTAAGAAAATGCTTTCTTTACCATTGTCGGTGAATCATGGGGAATCTATGCTTGGCTTTGATTTCATTACGATGGATGTGGATGAAACGCGAATTCTTGCGGAAACAGCTATGGGCATGATCGGACATCCGTCTTCTGTGCATATTACGACTGCATTGGGCACGGATCTGACCTTTTCCATGGCAGGGCGTGATTTTACCTTCTTCAATGGAACTTTCTGGCCGCATCATAACTTTTCTTCGGCATCTTTTGAAATCTGTATACCGATTGTGGAAACTGCGACGGAAGGAACACTTGTGTGTGATGGCAGTTTTGGCTATATTGGCAAAGTAAAATCGCCCGTGCAGATTCACTTCTCACATGGCCGGATTGAGCACATTGATGACAGTCCTGAGGGCAGAAGGCTTGCGGATTATATCGCTTCCTATCATGATGAGCGTATGCTGGTGGGCGGTGAGCTTGGCATTGGCCTCAATGACAAGAGCCGATGTGCAGGTGAATGTTATATCGAAGATGAAAGCACCTATGGTACATTCCACATCGGACTGGGCAGAAATATTGGTCTTGGCGGCAGGCAGAATGCCAGCGGGCATTTTGATCTTGTGACATGGCATCCGACAATTTCCTTTGACGGCCGTATGGTTATGAAGGATGGATGTATGCTGATGCCGGAATGAGGCAGGAAAGGGAGTGATGCAATGCGGAATCAGACAAAGATGATGATCCGGAAGGCTCTGATGAACAGGCTGAATAAAGAACCTTTAAGCAGGATTACGGTAAGAGCTCTGTGTGAGGACTGCGGCATCAATCATAATACGTTCTATTACTACTATGCCGATATCTATGCCATCATACAGGAATACTTTCAGGAAAATCTTGAGGATGTGATTGCAGCATATGATGAGACTGCTTCCTGGGAAAAGTCGTTTCTGGTGGCTTCGCGGCCGGCTCTGGAAAACAGGGTGGCGCTTGATCATGTGTATCATTCCATCCGCAAGGAAGATCTGGAGAACTATATCTACAATGTCAGCGGCGGGATTATGATCCGCTTTGTCAACAGTATTCATCCTGAGCTTGATGCGGATCCAAAGGACAGGAATCTGATTGCGCATTTCTTCCGGTGTGCATTGACGTCAATGGTTCTGCACTGGATTGACGGGGGCATGAAGGAGAAGCCGGAATACATCATCAATCGTATCGGTTTTCTGATGGACGGCTCGATTGAAGAGGCGCTGCGGCGCTCTGCAGATGAGAAGAAGCAGAGAAATTCAGACAAATGATACGGAGTCTCTGATTTTCAGAGACTTCGTTTTTTGTGTCTGAGGGCATCTGAGGCTGAAACCGATATCATACAGGTACAAACGATATGCAAACAAGGAGGTCAAGATGGACTATCATATCAAATCAAAAGATACAAGACTGCATTTCTATTCTGGTGACTATGATGCATTGATTCATACCCGCAAGCCGAAGGGCATTGATGACAAGCGTGCCTATCTGATTGGCACTGGTATTGGTGCACTGGCTTCAGGCTGCTTCCTGGTCCGTGATGCCCACATGGACGGCTCCAAGATTACGTTCCTGGAACAGCTTGATCTGCCGGGCGGCTGCCTGGACGGCAAGGTAATGTCGAATATTGGCTACGTTGCCAGAGGCGGCCGTGAAATGGGCCATCACTTCGAAGTTCTGTGGGACCTGTTCCATTCTCTGCCGTCTGTAGAGGATCCGAATGTGTCTGTGCTGGATCATCTCTATTACATCAACAAGGATGACCCGAACTTCTCCAACTGCCGTATTACGACAGACTGCGGCAAGCGCTATGACAATGGCAAGTTCAACCTTGGTCAGAAGAATGCCATGGAACTGGCTAACTTCCTGATGATGAGCGATGAATCGCTGCAGGACAAGTCCATTGAGGAAATCTTCTCGGATGATCTGCTGCATTCTGATTTCTGGTGCTACTGGCGGACGATGTTTGCCTTTGAGAACTGGCACAGTGCCCTTGAGATGAAGCTGTATATGAACCGCTTCATCCATCATGTCGGCGGTCTGGCTGATCTTTCTGCCCTGCAGTTCTGCCGCCGTGACCAGTTCACAGACTTTGTCACCCCGATGATCAATTATCTCAAGGCTGCCGGCTGCAACTTCAGGTATGGCGTGACAGTGACCAATGTGGAGTTTGAGATCACCGATACCAAGAAGGCTGCCCGCAAGATTGTTGCCCATGACAAGGATGGCAATGACTGCAGCATTGATCTGACTGACAATGATCTGTGCTTCATTACAAATGGTTCCATGACGGAGTCTTCTTCCTATGGTTCTACCGACAAGCCGGCACCGTGGGATCCGAAGCTGGGCGGCTGCTGGGAGATGTGGAAGAACATTGCCAGGCAGTCTGATGAATTCGGCCATCCTGACAAGTTCTGCGGCAATCCCCAGAAGTCCAAGTGGGAGAGCTGCACGATCACCGTTTCTGATCCGCGTATTGTCAAGCTGGTTGAGAATATCACCAAGCGTTCTCCGTATGGCGGACATATCTGCACCGGCGGTATTGTGACAGCCAAGGATTCCGGCTGGCTGATGAGCTGGACGATCAACCGTCAGGAACAGTACTATGGCCAGCCTGAAAAGGATTTTGAGGTCTGGGTATATGGCCTGTTCGTTGATACACCAGGCAACTACATCAAGAAGTCCATGCAGGAGAGTACCGGCCGTGAGATTACCGAAGAGTGGCTGTATCACATTGGTGCACCGGTGGATCAGATTCCAGAGCTGGCCGATACATGTCATGCGATTCCGGTCATGATGCCGTTCATCACCAGTATGTTCATGCCGCGTGCCTTTGGTGACAGACCGTACGTTATCCCGAAGAATGCTGTGAACTTTGCCTTCCTTGGCCAGTTTGCCGAGACTCTGGATGAGCCGGGCCGTGATACCGTATTCACCATTGAGTATTCAGGCCGTACAGCTATGGAAGCTGTCTACATTCTGACTGGTGTGGAAAGAGCTGTGCCGGAAGTCTTTGCCAGCCGCTATGACATCCGCTATCTGCTCAATGCAGCAAGTGAGATGCTGGATGGTGAAAAGCCTGAGATCAAGCTGCCGCTGCTTGTGAGAAAGCAGATTGAGAAGAAGATCAAGGGCACGGATATTGAGCTGATGCTCAAGGAATATCACATTATCTGAGTTATTTGGCGCCGGCTGCTGTATGAGAGCACTTTCATCTGCAGCCGGTGCTTTCTTGTGTTTATGAAGGAGAATGATCATGGAAAAACTGTCAGTGGTGGAACAGAGAAGACGGGCGTGCCTGCGCTCTGGTGATGAGGATCATACCGCGGTTGGCAAAGCCTATGCGGATTATGTCCGCAAGAGTCAGAAACAGGCTGCCAGCCGGCTGGATGAGATTGCGATGGAGCAGGCATATGAGCAGCTGCTGTTACAGATGGAACAGGAAAGCTCGCGCAGTGACAGTGTGAATGGCATCCGCCGTTCGACTGCGGCCAGCCGTGTGCATGCAGGCAGGCTTCTGGGCCTGCGGAAACAGGAAGAAGCGATGGCTGCCATTGATCCTGATGCCTTCTATGTACTGCATTCCCGCCAGATTCTGCAGGATATCAATGATGAACGGGATGGCCGCCTTGTCAAAGTGCCATACCTGCAGCGGGCCATGAAACAGATCTCAGATTCTCTGTCAGCGGGCATTCCGGTCTATCTTGTCGGACATCTTGGCAGCGGCAAGACCCAGCTTGCCCTGGAGGCAAGCCAGGAGCAGATGCAGCACCGCCTGCGGATGTCCTTGTTGCAGAAAAGCCTGCTTGCATGGCGTGATGCACATCCCGGCGCATCACGCAGCGATGAACTTGCCTGGTTCTGCCAGGTGTATCCTGACATTGAAAAGCAGGTGCAGAATACACCATGCCATCCATACTTTATTTCCGGTTCTCACAATCTGACGGCCCAGGATATGTTTGCCGAGAAGACATTAAAGCTTGCCCATGCAGGTTCAACAGAATCGTATGGAGAGCAGCTCAATGCCCTGCTGAACGACTTTGAGCAGTTCCTGGAAGCGAACAAGGAACGGCTTGATGCGATGAATCCGCAGCAGCAGATGGAGCTGATGTTAGCAGGATGGAAGACGTATTCCAGCATGTATATCAATGAGAACAGCGGCTTTGGCACGGTTGTAGAGAAAGTCGAAAAAGAAGTACTGAAGGCATTGAAGGAAGGCAAGCCGATCATCATTGATGAGATCAATACGATTGCCATGCCGAATCTGATTGCTTTGAATGATATTCTGCAGCATCATGCCGGTCAGTCTGCCTATATTACCGGTATTGGCACGGTGAAGATTGCGGACGGGTTCTGCCTGATCGGGACGGGCAATCTGTCTACCGGCACCGTGTCCTATGAAGGCACCAATGTGCTCAATCCGGCCTTTCAGTCCCGCTTTACCACGATTGCCTATAACTATGTGCCGCAGAGTACGGAAGGCACATTGGCACAGCAGAAAGATCCTGGCCAGAATGAATTGTTCCGGCTGGTCATGGAACATCTGTGCAATGATGACGGCAGCCTGGATCTGCCGGCTCCTTCTCTCAGTGTAGATGCCTTGTGGCGGTTTACGCAGCTTGCACGCATGTCACAGCTGATCTTTGAGGGCAGAAGCTCTGTCAGTGAAAACGGGGATGTGCCGGTGCTCAACGAGGCGGTGCTGTCTATCCGCAGTATCATCCATGTTCTGGATACATGGAATTTTGGGGAAGAGATGGATCTGTCCATGGCACTCTGGTATGGCTTCCTTTCTTCGGTGACAAACAATGATGACCGCAATCTGCTGTTGTCTCTGGCGGTGCGCTATGGTTTCTTTGCGGACAATGACGGCTGGCATGTACCAGCCAGATCCAAGGGCGAAGCAGGATTGACGCTTGAGGATATCCGTACGGCGGCATACAGCCACGAGATTGCGCCGCTGGAACATCTGTCCCGCCAGGATGTCGTGACACTGCTGTTTGGCAAAGGACCGGCGCGAAAATCTCTGCCGGAGGAATTTGCCGGAAAGATTGAGATTGATGAAGATGTTGACATGCAGGCAAAGGATCTGATGGCACAGGATGGAAAGATCCGCGATCTGGAACACGGCGCTGCGATTCTGGACAGTCTGGGAATGCAGAAATGACACCGCCGGAGCTGAAAAAACAGATTTCTGTATTGCGCAAGAAGCTGCATGCAGAGATGCATACCGGCATGATGGATCCTTCTTTTGCAGAGCAGTTGGATACGCTGTGGAAAGAAGAGATGAAGATGCTGGAAGAGGCATTGCCGCAGTATCGGCAGAAGGCGTTGATGACAAAGGATCTTTGCGCAGCGAAAGAAGTGGTAGTGAAGGATCTTTCACATCTGAAGGAGTGTGATCTGGATTCATCTGTGTATGCGCTGTGTGAGAAACTGAAGGATACAGAACTGGAGGACATTGCGGATCCGCCGGCTGAGATTCCGGGTCGCAATGGCAATGTAATCATGACGCTGCAGAATGGGAAAGTGTGCTTTGTATTCACGGATGAGGGCAGTGTGTATCTGCAGGAAAAGAATCTTGGTACATGGACATGCCGCCCGGTGCCATTGTTTACTGACGTACTGTGTGACAATGGCATTCTGGAGAGTGATTCATCGTGTCTGATCCGTGATCTGGATGGCGGTGTGCAGCGGCTGTCTTATGCAAGAATTGATACGGTTGAAAAGCTGATGAAGGTGAAACTGTATGGGTGAGATCACGAAGGAAACATGTGAGGCGCTGCTGGCCAGAGAGCAGCGGATGTTAACACTGTTTTCTGGTGATCAGCGGCTGATGTATGAAGTGTCTGATCAGCAGGAAACCTTTGTGCTGCTGCCTGATGAGCAGCGGGTCATTGTGCCGCTTGCCTTCTTTCAGGACAATGGCCTGGATGAAAGTGAGCTGCTGTATCATCTGTACAGTACACTGGCACTCTATCCGGATGAGCAGAAGTATCCTTCCCTGTATCTGCACCGGACAGAGCAGTTTGAAAACGCATGTGAGAAGATCACGTCCTGCTATCTGCAGAAGGCGGCTTCTTTTGGCTTACAGGATGATCCTGGCTATGCGCCTTCGATTGTGTATGCCAGCGTGCAGAATGCGCTGTCTGCGTTTCTGGATGCTGTGGATATCTGGGTATCGGATCTGCTGGTGCAGATGAAGGCACCGGTATATCGTGAAGCTGCCATGAAGCAGAAGATCGGGAAGATGCTGCTGTGGGAGGGCGGCTTTCCGCAGGAAAATGATGATGTACGCACGCATGAGGATCTTGGCGGTGCATTGTTGCAGGTGGAATACGATGGCCTGGACAGCATTTCCAATCCGCAGCTGAAGGACTTTCTGCAGGAACGCGTGCTTGGCATGAGCCGCTATGATTTCCTGCGTCATTCTGTGCTGCAGGAAGTGCTGGATCAGCAGGGGATCAAGGAGCGGAATGATCTGTTTCAGACGTTTCTTGTACCGGGCTGGGTGATGCTGTTTGAGAGTGATATCAGCCGCATGAAGCTGGCGAAAACGGCATCACGCAGTGAACAGAGTGAGCCGCAGAAAAATGCGAAGAAGTCCCATGGTCCTGCTATGAGCGCAGATCATAAGAAAAACATGCTGCAGCAGCTGGAACAGAGCCAGATGAAGAAGGCAGTGGCAGCGAAAACCCATGGGCAGAAGGAGCTTGAAGCATTTGGCGTACAGTCGGATGATCTTGCCCTGTTTACGCATTATGAGCATCAGGTACAGCCTGCAAGGCAGAAGATGAAACAGTTCTGGCAGAAGCTGTTTGGTGAGGCTGGCCGTCAGGTCAGCATCAGGCAGACCGGCCAGAGCAAGGGCTATCTGGATGTGGACGAGCTGATTGGGTCATGGTGTGACTTTGTGGAGGCGCAGCAGAAGCAGAATTACCGTGATCTGCATATCTTTGCGAATGATCTGCTTGTGTCTGTGCCGAAAGTTCTGCCGCAGTATCTGGATATTTCGTTTGTGATTGACAATTCAGGATCGATGCGTTCTGGGAAGCTGGAAAGTGCCCGGGAAGCACTGGCGATTGTGCTGCTGTCACTGCAGGATTTCCAGCAGTTTCTGGATGCGAATGCGGCTAAGACGCATCAGCAGACAAAGGTGCAGATTGAAACGTGGCTGTTTGGCTCGGGAAGCCATCGGGTGATGTCTTTTGATGATGACGGGTTCAGGAAAAAAGCGGATACGATGCTTTCTGTTACCCGTCTGCGTGGGGATGGGGGCTCTACGGATGATGGTGCCTGCCTGCAGGAGGTGCTGAAACAGATTACGCCGATCCAGGAGCGTGAAATTGAAAGCGGCAAACGGATCCGGCTGCTGTTTGAAGTGACAGATGGTGCCTCTTCGTTTCCTGGCGCTGCCAGAAAGACCGTGGAGAAGTTAAAGAAGAAAGGTGTGGAGATTCAGGCAATTGAGATCGGCCCGGACGATCCAGAGGCACGCAGAATCTTTGACTTTATCTTCTCTGATCATGGTACGTTCCTTGGCACAAAGACGGATGATCTTCCATCTGTGCTGATGGCAGCAGTGGCCAGACAGATGGTATCCATCTTTCACCATGCAAAATAAAAAACCGTGCGGATGCACGGCTTAGAACTTGCCTGATGAGTGTGAGAAGCCAGAGCTGTTGACACTGGTGCCGCCATGGTCATCATTGCGGGGAATGTGTGTAACAGTCCGGGTAATATGGGTGAAGATATCCTGCCTTCTTGTCAGGTTCAGATGACCTGTGGCATAGGCATCGGCGGAAACGGCGATGCCTTTTGTTTTGTTGCGGGAAGCAATGGCCCACACAATCAATAATGCAAGAAGCGGCGGCACACCAAACAATAGAAACAGGTCGAAGCCGGAAAAGCCTGCAGATCTGCTGCCTGCATTCTGCTCAGACAGGGGTGAATACATCTGCAGCTGATACTCTGTCTCCGATAACATTGCGTCCAGGCCATCATACCAGTCATCCTGGCGGAAGTAAGCAAGCATCTCATCTTCGATCTGATCCTTTGCATGGTCTGTAAAGATATCATTTGCCCTGCTGCCGTATGCAGCAAGATCATAGTCTCTCTGATCAAAGGACATCACCAGCAGCAGGCCGTCATGATCATTGCCGATACCAAGATCTTCACCTGTATAGATAGTTTCAGCATAGTCTTCAATCGATGCAGAACCATCCATATCCGGTTTCAGGCGGATATAGATGCCAACCTTACTGGTGTCTGTTATGGTCTGAATCTGGCTGTTCAGGGCATCTATTTCTTCCTGGGTGAGAACACCTGCATCATCTTTTACCCATTCTGTATTGTCCGCATGAACCGGAATGATGCTCAGAACACATAGCATTACTGCGATCAGGATTTTCTGCAGTTTCTTCATGCGGCACCTCCGATGGCACTGATCAGCAGGAACATGACCACCATCAGTGCGGCGGTAATGATCACAAAGGTGAGAATCACCTTTGTCCAGTCCAGGGGAAGATCATCAGAGACCATTCTGCCATTCTGGCCGTTCATGGCAAACAGGTAGGGCCTGCCATGATACCGTGTGGCAAGCAGCCATACTGGCAGAAAGACGTAATCTGTACCAGTTCTGGCTGCCTGGGTATTTTCGTGGATAGGAATACATGTTTCATAACCGATGCACGATTCCTGACAGGCTCTGCAGGTGGAATGTTCCATGCGGGTTTTGGCCCGTGGAAAGTCCTTGTTTTCATCGACGTCATAGCGGTCCGCAAGATAGCCTGCCATGTAGGACATTTCAAATGGCCTGAGCTGCTGGAAGTCATAAGGTTCCAGGGCATCCATGAATTCATCCGGCATCTTGCTGGAAGCATCGGCTGGGACACGGGAAAACTGCATCGTGCCTTCCCGATCAAGATGGAAGTGGCTTGTTTCTGTGATCTGATCATCCCCTTGCACAAAGACTCTGGTGCGGGTGGCTTCATAGGCTGCCTGGATGGCAACTGTGCCGTTATACAGCCAGAAGGGAACATAGACACCTTTGATGTCTTCTATGTGGTTATCATTGCGGAATGCCTTGGGCAGGAACGGCTTGCCTTTGTAGAATGAAGCAAGCTTGTCTTCTGCATCTTTCTTGTTCAGCTGAAAAGGCAGAACAGAAGAGGGACGCAGACTGCCGGCAAACTGGGATGGTATCAGGGTGGGATTGTCACAATACGGACAGCTTGTGGCGGCTGTGTTTTCATCGCACATGATCTGCGCACCGCAGGAAGGACATGTATATGCTTTTAAGTGCTGGATTTCGTCCTTGCTGAAGGTGTCAGGGGAAGTGGCATGAATTTCTGTGTCCGTCTGCGTAGGTGACTCTTTTTCTTTGAATGTATCCGGAGAAAAGGAAGAACCGCAGTGGTCACAGACAAGTTTCTGTGACTTGCTGTCAAAATGCAGCGGCCCGCCGCAGTTGGGACATTTGTAATTGACAACGGATTCACTCATTGTCTGACTCACGCAGGTTTCTTTGTGCCGCAGTTAGAGCAGAAACCGCCGGTGTTTTCCTGGTGGCAGTTCGGACAGATCCACTTGCCGGATGGCCGTTTTGTTCCGCAGTTGGAACAGAAGTTGCCGGTATTTGTGGTGCCGCAGTTTGGACAGGTCCATGTATTGGCAGCTGTATTTGCAGTGTTATTAGCGGCTGCCTGCTGGTACAGCTGGCTGGCACTGGTGCCGGAGCCTGCCATATTCATGTTCATGAAGCCCATAGCAGCGCCATTGCTGTTATTGGCTGCATCCTGCATTGCCTGTGCCTGGGCACCGACAAGCGTAGCTGCGGCCAGATTCTGATCGGTATAGGCCGCATTGCGCTGCATCTGCTTGAGCATCTTTTCATCTTCCGGATCTGCAGAGATGCTGGCAATGGCAACAGAATCAATGGCAATGCCGCGCTTTGCACTCCATGAATCCTTCAGCTGCTCTTTAACAGCATTGGTCAGTTCAACGGTCTTGCCAGGCAACTGGGAATAGCGGATGCCTGTTTCAGAAATTTTTGCAAAGGCTGGCTGCAGGACATTCAGCAGCTCAGATTTCAGCTGGCCGGAGATTTCGTCCACTCTGTATTCATCCTTGAAGTTGCCGGCATTGTTAGTATAGAAGCGGATCGGATCTGCAATCCGGATGGAATAGGAGCCAAAGCAGCGTACAGAGATATCGATGTCAATGCCCGCTCTGGCATCAATGACACGGAACGGAACCGGATTGGGTGTGCCGAACTTCTGGCCGGTCATTTCCTTCGTGTTGAAGCAGTAGATGCGCTGGTCAACAGCAGCCTGACCGCCATAGGTAAAGCGTTTGCCAAATTCATTGAAGGCGGCTTTGATGCCTTTGCCAAGATCACCGCACAGAATGGATGGTGCCACTGTATTGTCATAGGTGTAGATACCAGGCTCTGCCACAATATCAACAACCTGTCCCTGTTCCACAATGATCATGCACTGACCATCAGCAACGGCAACAGTAGAACCATTGGTGATGACATTGTCATTGCCATGGTTGAAGCCTCTGCCTTTCTTAGTGCACTTGACGGCAATGACATCATCTCCAAGTGCATCTACACTGAAATATTCCTTCCACTGATCACGCAGTACAGAACCTGCGGACATCGCTGCTGCAAGAATAAATCCCATGATCGTCTCCTTTGCCAGATAACTGGACTTTGTTTACCATTAGACTAGCAAAGCCGTCTTCTGAATTCAATCCCACTAGCGCCGCATGGCTTGCGGTGAACCTGGAGATTTATTAGACAATATGTAAAAGCCCTCCATTAACTTGTGTGTTCGAGGATCATCCCGCATACTTGTTATTGGCTTAATAAGATGGGGGAAGTTGCCTCATCCAAGAAAGGAAGGCCTTTACATGATAGCAT
>NZ_JALBUR010000012.1:0-60205 GCF_033971865.1 Grylomicrobium aquisgranense
ATGCTAGCTACTGCTTTCGCTCTGGGTTATTCACCCTCGGCTGGTAGTTCACTTCGCTTGGCGACAAATACCCGCGGCCTGCCTCTATTGCAGGCTAGATGTGTGCCATGCCCGACACACTATGAAAAAGAGTATGTCCTGCTGCGGGACATACTCTTTTAATCTGCTGTGTGTGAATGATCAGCTGACTCTGTGGATCTGCATGTTGCCATTGGAGATCGCATACATGCTGCACTCCTTGACGCCATTGGAAGGATCCATGGCGTTGACGACCATGCCGTTGCCAACATAGATGGCAGAATGGCCGTTCCATGTGACAAGATCTCCCGGCTGGGCATCCGCTGCGGACACAAGCGTACCAGAATTTTCCTGACCATAGGATGTTCTTGGCAGGGAAATGCCGAACTGGCTGTAGACATACTGGGTGAAACCGGAGCAGTCAAAGCCGGTTGCCGGTGAGGTGCCGCCCCAGACGTATCTGGATCCGATCAGTGACGTGGCGAATTCTACGATGGAATTGCCGGAGCCTGTATTGACGGTTGTGGAGCTGCTGCTGATCAAAGAGGCAATCTGCTGTGCCTGCAGCTGGGCAGCTGCAGCAGCCTGTGCTTCGGCTTCTTCCTGTGCTTTGCGGGCAGCTTCATCCGCGGCCTGTTTTGCAGCTTCTTGGGCAGCGGCTTCTTCCTCAGCCCGGACAACCTCCACTGGCTTTTTCACCGTGACATCATAGGACACTTCGGAACTGTTTCCGGAAGTATCATAGAACGTCATGGTGCACGTGTATGTGCCTTCAGTATTGATATCTACGTTATCGGTTTCCTTGATGGCAGGCAGCTTGCCGCCGGTAGAGGAAACATAGCCGATGTTATCGCCATAGTTGAAGGCAGTGCCAAGATCCAGTGTGATGGACGGCTGTTTCAAAATGACCTGGGGCCCACTGGGAGAGACCATTTTGACTGCGGCATATTCGGTAAAGTCATAGCCGACAGTGGAATCACTGCTGCGTACCAGTGATACAGAAATGTTGACTTTCTGGATGCCTGGTTTTGTGCGGTCGAAGGTGTCGGTATAGATCGAAGAAGCGTCCATATTGATGTTGTTCAGGTTGACGGCGGCATCATAGCCGGCTCTTTCTTCGATCACTTTCTGTTTCAGGGTGGCCAGAGGATTCTGGTCATTCATATCAATTTCAAAGATGCGCAGGCTGGCGGTGTCTGTACTCACGGTTCCTGTGCTGGAATTATCAGCGTAAACCGGTGAGAAATTGAGAAGCAGGCAAACAGTGCCAGCTGCGGCTGCGAATACTTTTCTTGTTGTCACCATATTTGAAAGTCTAACCGGATCGTCCCTCCATTTCAAGTGAGCTGTGTGAAGGATTGGTGAAGAATAAGCCAAAACAGTCCACAAATACATTTTTACGGACTGTGATGTGATGACATCAGCCAATTCTGTGAATTAACATGTTCCCGTTGGTGATGGCATAGATGGAACATACTGCCACACCCTGGGTTGGATTCATGGCATTGACCATCTGGCCATTGCCAATGTAGATACCGGCATGTCCGTTATAGGTGACAAGATCACCTGGCTGGGCATCAGCTACGGACACAATGGTGCCGGCTGCTTCCTGGCCATAGGACGTTCTTGGCAGGGAGTAGCCAAATGCCGCATAGACATACTGGGTGAAACCGGAGCAGTCAAAGCCGGATGGGGATGAACCGCCATAGACATAGGCACTGCCGGCAAATGACAGGGCATAGTCCGCAATGGAAGAGCCGGTTGGATTGGCTGCCACATTGGCGGATACGGTTGTTGTGGCCATTGCCGCGGCAGCTGCTTCCTGAGCGGCCTGCTGGGCAGCAGCTTCCTCAGCTGCTTTCTGGGCTGCTTCCCGGGCAGCGGCTTCTTCGGCAGCCTTCTTGGCCGCTTCTTCTTCTGCTCTTACAACCTCGGCCGGCTTTTTGACTACCACGCTATAGGACACGGTTGTCTTCTGACCGCGCTCATCAATGGCTGTTACGGTGCAGGTATACGTGCCTTCGGTATTGACGTCCACGTTGTCGGTTTCCTGAATGACTGGCAGGGAACCGCTGGAAGTAGAAAGAATGGCAATATTGTCGGCATAGCTGAAGTTGGACTGGTAGTCTACCCTGACTTCATCCTGCTTCAGGACAACTCTGGGGGCACCGGTTGAAGTAACTGTGACGGCAGCGCTTGTTGTCCAGGCCTGCTGCAGGGTGCTTGTGGTATGCTCAGCGTTTGTGTAGACCGCGGGCTGCAGGGAGATGGAGACTGTCTGCAGGCCGGTGTGGTTCAGGCTGAGGCCTTCGACACTGATGAGGCTGGCAGAAGCGTCAATGTCATCTGCCTTCACAGAACCATTTGCTTTGACATAGCTGTCAATGGCCTGCTGCTTGAGTGTATCCATGGCATTGGCATCATTGATGTCAATGGAATAGACAGCCAGAGACTGTGTGGCTGTTTCATCTGCCGCAAAGACATGCAGCGGTGCTGCAAAGACCATCAGGCCGGCAGCCGCAAAGGGAATAAAAGCCTTTGCCATCCGTTTTTTTGTATTTGTACGCATGGCCGTAGTTAAGCACACAAAAAACATGCCTTGCAACAAAATCTTAAGATTTCACATGCGTCTCACACAATGAAAGCGGATTATCAGGACATACTCGCAGAATTGTCGTATTGCAAATATTCGAAAATCGGCTTGTGCCGATGGGCTTGAAAAAATGGCGTGTAAAGGTGAAAATTGACGCATGAGAACAGTGATACAGAGAGTAAGTGAAGCGTCGGTAACGATCGATGGAAGTGTCCATGGTGCTATTGGCAGAGGGTATATGATTCTGGTTGGCATTGCGGACAGTGATGATGAAGCAGTGATCAACAAGATGGCAGATAAGATTGCCAGACTGAGAATCTTTGAGGATGAAAACGGCAAGATGAACCTGAATCTTGAACAGGTGTCCGGTGCCATTTTGTCCATTTCGCAGTTTACGTTGTATGCGGACTGCCGCAAGGGCAACCGTCCTTCCTTTTCCAAAGCCGGCAGACCGGATCATGCGAAAAAGATGTATCTGTACTTCAATGATGTGATGCGCCGCTATGGCTTTGATGTGCAGGAGGGTATTTTCGGGGCGGATATGAAGGTGAGGCTGCTGAATGACGGTCCGGTGACAATCGTTCTCGATTCCGATACGCTCTGATGTATAATAGGGAACGGTTTGTGTATGGAATGCTGTGAAGGAAAGCTTTTGTATGGCAGTCTGCTGTCAGAGAAGCTGAAAAGACAAATGAAAGAAGAAGTGGAAGGATACCGTGCCAATGGGCTGCGGGTACCCCGTCTGGATACGATTCTGGTCGGGGATGATCCTTCTTCGCTTTCCTATATCCGCGGCAAGAAGAAGGCATGTGAGGTTGTCGGCATTGAGAATGTTGTCCACCATCTGCCGGCTGATATCTCGCAGAAAGGCCTGGAGGATGTCATCTTTGCCTGCAATCACAATGATGCCTGTGATGGCATTCTGTTGCAGATGCCTCTGCCTGATCATCTGGATGCCAATCATGCGATCTTCTGCATTGATGTTGGCAAAGATGTGGATGGTCTGACACCGCTGAATGTCGGCAGGCTGTATGCCGGGGAACCGTGTTTTGCGCCATGTACACCGCTGGGCATCCTGTCTATTCTGGATGCGATGGGATGTGCGATTGATGGTGCCAGGGCGGTTGTGGTCGGCAGATCGCGGCTGGTTGGCAATCCAGTCGCGCGCCTTCTGCAGGACCGCAATGCGACGGTGACCGTCTGCCACAGTCATACCCGCCGTCTGCGGCAGATTACAAAGGAAGCGGATATTCTGGTGGCAGCGGTCGGTGTGCCGCAGATGATTGATCATACGTATATCAAAGAAGGTGCCTGTGTTGTGGATGTGGGCATCAACCGTAGGGAAGACGGTCATTTGTGCGGAGATGTGAATACGGAGGATGTGCTGCCGTATGTGCATATGGTGACGCCGGTGCCAAAGGGTGTGGGGCCGATGACGATCTGTGCCTTGCTGATGAATACGATGCGTTCCTATCGGCTGAAAGTGGGATGATAATATGGAATATGGGCTTAATGATATTGTCGAGATGAAGAAGGAACATCCCTGCCATAAGGCAAAAACATGGAAGATCATCCGCATGGGCGCGGATATCAAGATCAAGTGTCAGGGATGCGGGGCTGTGGTCATGTTTCCGCGGCATGAGTTTGAGAAGAAGCTGAAGAAGGTTGTGGAACACGTTTCTTCAGAAGAAGGAGAGTAAGAGATGGCTTTAACAGCAGGTATTGTCGGACTGCCGAATGTGGGCAAGTCAACGTTGTTCAATGCAATTACAAACAGCCAGGTGCTGGCGGAGAATTATCCATTTGCGACCATTCAGCCGAATGTCGGTGTGGTGGAAGTACCGGATAAGAGAATGGATGACTTTGTTAACATGTTCCATCCGCGCAAGACAATTTATACGACATTTGAATTCACGGATATTGCGGGTCTTGTCAAGGGTGCTTCCAAGGGTGAAGGTCTTGGCAACCAGTTCCTTGCCAACATTCGTCAGACGGATGCCATTGTGCATGTGGTCAGATGCTTCGATGATGACAATATTGAGCATGTCGAGGGCAGTGTGGATCCGGTCCGTGATATTGATGAGATTAACATGGAACTCTGCCTGGCAGATCTTGATACCGTGCAGAACCGCATTGGCAAGGTTGCCAAGAAGGCACAGACCAAGGATAAGGAAGCGATGAAGGAGATGAATTCTCTGACCCGCTTCAAGGAAGCACTGGAACAGGGCAAGCCTGTCCGTCTGCTGGATCTGGATGAGGATGACAGGCTGAATCTGAAGAACTATGGCCTGCTGACAGGCAAGCCGGTGATCTATGTTGCCAATATGTCGGATGAAGAAATCGGGGATCCGGCATCCAACAAGTACTATCAGGCTGTCAAGGCATTTGCGGACAACGAAGGTTCTTCCTGCATTGCCATCTGTGCCAAGATGGAAGAAGAACTGTCCGGCCTTGATAAGGATGAAAAGAAGGCATTCCTTGATGACCTTGGCATTGAACAGTCTGGTCTGGATCAGATCATTCAGGCTGCATATCATCTGCTTGGCTTAAGAACGTTCTTTACGGTTGGTGAGCCGGAGTGCCGTGCATGGACGTTCCATGAGGGCATGAAGGCACCGCAGTGTGCGGGCATCATCCATTCTGACTTTGAGCGCGGCTTCATCAAGGCAGAAGTTTACAGTTATGAAGATCTGATGGAGTATGGCAGCGAGCAGGCTCTCAAGGAACATGGCAAGCTGCGTGTGGAAGGCAAGGACTATCTGATGCAGGATGGCGATGTCGTCTTCTTCCGCTTCAATGTTTAATCCACAAATTTGTCAGATTCTGATACCAATATGTACAGGGCAGCACAGCCTGCCTTTTTTTGTGCAGAAAGCTTGACGGTGATGCGGTACGGGCTATAATGAACAATGTTCAAGTTGAAAGGATCATATGAATCACAGCGTAACCAGCAAAGAAGAAATCTTATCTGTGTGCCGGGATATTGTCAGACAGGAAGGCATTCAGGGCGTCAATGCCAGAAGAGTGGCAGGGCAGCTTGGCATCGCCCTTGGCTCTTTGTACAACTATTATCCAGGCAAAGAGGCACTGGTGATGGCGAGCGTGGCTTCGGTATGGCAGGATATTCTCTCTCTGGATGGTATGCAGAATCTGTCTTTTGCGGATACGGTGGACCGCATTGTCCATGATCTTGCCAGTGGGCAGAAAAAGTATCCCAATTTCTTTGCCAGCCATGCCATGGTGTTTGGCACAAAGACGGATGCCAGAGCGGCGATGGGCAGGATGGAAGCCGGCCTGCAGCAGATGCTCAAGCGTGCCCTTGCCCAGGATCCTGCTGTGTGCAAAGAGATTGATCCGGATGGCTTTGTACAGCTGTTGATGGATCTGATCAATGGCATGGTGCTGCGGAATCACTTTAATGAGAAGATCGTGCTGGATGTTGTGAATGCATATGCATATGGAGGCAAGTATGGAAGAAAAAAGTGAGAAGTTCAGACCGAAGGCTATGGGCATCTTTGAGTCTGTGTTTGATGCGTGCTATCTGCTGTTTGACCTGGTGGCAGGCATTCTGTTTCTGAAGAATGCGGACGGCAGACTGGTGTTTGAGCTGTATGGAGCTCTGGCTCTGGTGCTGGGCGGCGGTGATGCCTTTCATCTGGTGCCAAGAATCAAGGTGAATCTGTTTGGTAGGAGTGAGAAGTCTGATTTCTGGCTGGGTCTTGGCAAAGCCATCACCTCAGAAACCATGACCGTCTTCTATCTGATTCTGTTCATGATCTGGACGGAGATGTTCCCTGCCTATCTGGCTTCGACAAAAGTGGTGTTTGTGCTGTTTGCCTGTGCCTTTGTGCGCATGGTGCTGTGTTTGTTCCCGCAGAATAACTGGTTCCATCCCGAAGGCAGTCTGCGCTGGTCTTTGTACCGCAATATTCCGTTTACCGTTGTCGGTGCCATCATGATGGTGCTGTTTTATCAGACTGGCATGACGCATATGACCTGGGCCATTCTGCTGTCTTTTGGCTGCTATCTGCCGGTGACCATGCTGGCAAGCAAGATGCCGCCGATTGGTGCTTTGATGATGCCAAAGACGCTTGCCTATGTGTGGATGATTGCCATGGGACTGAAACTTCTCTAGACAATTCTCACGCATTGGTCGCTCAATTACATATAACTAGTGCTAAAATAATCACAACAGGAGGTAAGAGAAATGAAACTGATCCTTGCTATTGTTTCTAATGATGATGCTTCAGCCGTTTCTTCTGCTTTGACCAAGAATAATTTCTACATGACCCGTCTGGCGACGACCGGCGGCTTTCTGAGAGCCGGCAATACGACGCTGATTGTTGGTACAGAGGACAATCTGGTTGACAAGTGCATTGAGGTGATTGGCTCAGAGGCAAAGCGCCGCACAGAGATTGTGCCGAGCACTGCCAGCTATGACATCGGCCGCTATGCTTCGTTCCCGGTTGAAGTACAGGTCGGCGGGGCAACGATCTTTGTCCTGGATGTTGAGCAGTTCAAGAAGCTGTAAGAAAGGAATGAGCGGGGAACCGCTCTTTTTATGTGATGGATTTCAGAGAAACAAGAACAGAAGATCTTGACGAAGTGATGCAGATCTATGCCCAGGCAAAGAAATGGATGAAGGAAGCTGGCAATCCGCAGTGGCAGGGAAGCTATCCTGCCAGAGAGGATATTGAAAAGGATATGGCGGCACATGGCAGCTATGTACTGGTGGATGAAGGACGGATTGTGGCCACAACTGCCATATTGTTCGGGGATGATCCGCATTATCATCAGATTCGGGGCAAGTGGCTGAATGATCAGCCGTATGGCGTGATTCATAGAACTGCTGTGGCAGACAGAGGAAAAGGATATGGCAGCGTACTGATCCAGTATGCTGAAAAGCTTGCCCGGGACAGAAACATTGCAAACCTGCGCATGGATACCCATGAAAGGAATGCAAGCATGCGTCATCTGATGGAGAAAAGCGGCTTTGTCTGGTGCGGGACTGTCTGGATGGATGATGGTTCGCCAAGAATAGCCGGGCAGAAGGTACTGGATGCACAGAAGTGAAAAGTCATGTACAATAAGACACAGCTAAATTACTGGAGTGTATTGACATGAATGATGAAACAAACAATGAAGAGATAAAGAAGGAAGATGATTCCGCCATGGCTGATGAGGCAGAATCTGAGGTGAAAGTGGAAGAATCTGCCGTAACGCCTGCAGAATCTAAGGCAGAGGCACAAGGAGCGGAGAATCCAGAAGCTTCGAAAGAAGGAAAGGCTGCGGAATCTCTTGAAGAGCCGGTGCAGAAAGAGGCGCCAAAGGAAGAAAAAGCGGCGGAAGATGCAGCCCGGAAGAAGAAAAAGGGTGTACCTTTTTGGGCGGCTATTGTGGTGATCATCGCATGTGTTGGTGTGCTGGCAATGGTGCTCAGACAGAATGGCAGTCTGATCATGGATCCCGAAGACTGGGGCATTGGCGGCAGAAGAAGCTATATCTATGTGCAGCTGAAGAGTGCTTCCCAGGCTGATAAGAGTGCCAACTTTACCTTTGCTGTTCCTGACAGTATCAATGGTGTTTCCAACAAGGAATACTGGATCGTCAAGGATTACATCTATGATGTGCGCTATACCGATGATGATGGTACGGTTGAGTACATTCTGCACAAGTGTGAGCGCAATGATCTTGAAACAGCAGATACCAATACATACCGCCAGTCCAATATCGTGGATGTTGATGGCATTGAAGTCACAGAGAAGGGACAGGATGATCTTGTCCAGAGTGCAACCTGGTCAGCGCATGGCTATTACTATCAGATTCTGACCAGAGATGACAACAAGCTGGATGCGAATACGATTGCCACGCTGATCGGACAGATTGGATAAGACACAATTGATAAACAGTGCGCAGGCATGCCAGATGACATGCCTGTTTTTTCTGATGTCCGGCGGATCTGTGAAAAGATTTTTCAAGATTTTCATTTTTTCAGAAATAGCTTGTACATATCAGAAAATGATGTTAGAACAAGGTATCATTTCGAAATGCTTTCCAGTGTGTTTCGGAATGTTTTTTGCTTTGTGGGCTTCAGGTCATCCTTGGATGAATGAAGATAGATGAAAGGGGATATATCACACTATGAGCAGTATTATCACGGATATACTGGCTGTCATTGGCGTGGTGCTGAATGGTCTGCCGCAGGGCCTGCTTGCACTGAGCCTTGGCTTTGCCAGCATTCCAACCGCATTGGCATTCTTTGTTGGTGCCATTGGCAACACTGTCACCCAGAATGTTGCGCCGATTTCCTTCCAGGCAGAGACGATCACGTATGCCGGCAAGGCTGGCAAGAACCGGTCTGAGGCATGCACGATTATCTTCATTGGCGGCGTCATCATGGCCATTGTCGGCCTGACCGGCTCTTTGACAAAGATCGTGGACTTTATCGGCAGCGATATTGCCAATGGCATGATGGCTGGTGTCGGCATCATGCTCTCCAAGACAGCCATTGACATGATCAAAGAAGACAAGATTGCCGGCGGTGTTTCACTGGCAGCAGCCATCATCACGTATGTCATTGCCCGCAACAGCTCCAACGTCCTTGTCTACACGATCCTGATCTCGGTTGTGGCTTCTTGCATCGCATCTGCCATCTTTGAAAAAGGAAAGCAGAAGACCATCACTGTCGTGGATGATAACTTCAAGCATCAGAAGTTTGCCATCAATAAGAACGTGATCTTCGGGGCCCTTGGCATTGCCTGCCTGAACATTGGTTCCAATATTTCCTTTGGCTCCATCACTGCCAGCATGGCAAGCACTGCTCACTATAACGTTGACCAGCTGACTTTCATCTCTTCACTGGCTGATATGTGCTCCTCCTTCTTCGGCGGTGCACCGGTTGAATCCATCATCTCTGCCACGGCAGCTGCTCCGCATGCTGTGTGGGCAGGCGTTGCCATGATGGCCGCCATCGGCATCATCCTTCTTTCCGGCTTACTGCCAAAGATCGGCAAGTATGTACCGTCTTCTTCCATCGCCGGCTTCCTGTTTGTACTGGGTGTCTTCAAGACCGTTGCCCTGGATGCGCCGGCTGCTCTTGCTACAGCACCGGCAGTTGGTGCACTGACGATGACAGTCACAGCAGTTACCAATCCGTTCTTTGGCATGCTGGCAGGTGTAGCAGCCAGATTCCTTGGTCTTTGAGGTGGAAAATGCAGACCTATACATTGCATGTGGCAGGTGTCACAAGACAACTGCCAGTCATTGGGATCAGTGATGATACCGCCATTGCCAGTTTTGTGATCATCAGTGATACGGAACTGATTCAGGCTGCCGCAAAGCAGCTTGTTGAAAAGATTCAGGAAAACGGTCCGATTGAACAGCTTTTGACTGCTGAGGCAAAGGGGATTGCCCTGGCATATGAGGTCAGCCGGCTGCTGGGGTTAAAACAGTTTGTGGTGGCCAGAAAGAGTGTGAAGAGCTACATGCAGAATGTGGTATCACATGAAGTGAAGTCCATTACCACTGACAAACCGCAGATGCTGTATCTGGATGGCAATGATGCAAAGCTTCTGAAAGGAAAGAGAATCTGCCTGATTGATGATGTGATCTCCACTGGTGAATCTCTGCAGGCCATTGAGGACCTTGCCATCAAGGCAGGGGCGCAGCCTGTGTGCAGAGCAGCGGTACTGGCTGAAGGAGATGCGGCCAAAAGAAAAGACATCCTCTTCCTGGAGAAGCTGCCACTGTTTAAGAAAGGCAGCAATGGTGTTTTCCAACCCATAGACTAACATTATTACAAGTAGAAGGCATTGGGTCTTCTGCTTTTTTATAATTGATTAATGAATGAGAATATTTCAAAAGGCTATGTCACAACAAACAGTTGATAAATAGCCATTTTTATAGGGGAGTATCAGAACTCCCCTACAAACTGTTATTTGCAGTTATCTATACTCATTTGGAATTTCGATATGAAGTGTCTCACACAATAACTTCACATCATGTGCATCATTTTCATCAAACTCGTATCCCAGATGGAACATTACTTGACTATATGGTTCAATACAGGAAACCTCTATTTCCTCAATTCTTCCTTTACCCGAAAAAGTTTCTACCGGAAAACAATCCCCATCATAAAGAATTTCACCTTCGTCCGTATATTCAAAACAATGCAAATCAATAATTCTGTTTTTCAAATCTTCCCATACAGTATGGTTCAATGTTGTATATTCCATCTTAATCTCATAAAAGCCATTAGCTTTCATTATTTCTATAAAGTTCTGATAATCGTTCTTTTCTACAAAAATGTCAATATCATTATGGGCTCTTGACTGATATCCAAGAAGAGCATCTACACCCCAGCCACCATCAAGAAAGACTTTAATCTCCGCATCTATTGCAAATTGAAGAATCTGTTTTACATCTGTTATATTGACCATCTTATCATCTCCACAAATTCTAATTAGGCGACCAGAGGAACTGCTGGTCTGTTTGATAAATCTCTGCATTTAGCAGTTTTCAATGTTGCCAAAACGAAAGTTAAGAAGATGTTCCTTTTCTCCATGTCGCTTTCTTTGGCGTAATTTACAAGGTTATTCCACACAAGATAGTTGTTCAGATACTTGGTAGAAACACCGTTAAAGCCACGCATAAACCTCTTTAGCTGGCTATGGTAGCTATTGATATGTTGGATATTATAAATGCCTTTCTTGGCTTTGCCAGTCTTTAACTGCACAAGGTCAATGCCATTGGCATTTGTAAATCTCACATAGGAGTTCATCTTGTCCGTAACAAGAGTGGAATTGGTCTTAATCCTACCATCATAAATATGATGTAAATCTCTTGTAGAAACTCTACCAGTATTCGTAATCTTGGAGATAGACAAGCCATTCCTATTAACCGCACAAGGAACACATACCTTTTCTTGGGACAAGCCTCTGATATGTGTAGAATGACCACGCTTATGAGCCTTGCGTGGCATAGCAAATGTCTTACTCTTGCTATGATTGCCCTTGTACGAGATGGCGAAAAAAGTTTCGTCAGCCTCAATAATGCCGTCAAGGGTAACATCGTCTGCCATATTCTGAAGTGCATCCAAAATCTTGTGTCTCCAAAGGAATGCGGTGTTTCTGTGAATCCCACAAGCAACAGCAGTCTTACGAATGGATAAGCCATTCATCATACAATCAATGTACTGCTCCCACACGGACAAGTCTTTTCTTGTACCAGACACAATGGAGTTCGTAGCAATCACGAAGGACTTGCCACAATCCTTACATACATATCGCTGTGTGCCATCTTTACGATGACCATTGCGAACCACATGGATACAGCCACAAAGAGGGCATACACGACCATTTGCAAAGCGTTCCTTTGCTACGAAATCTTCAATATTCAAAGACTTTACAAAGGCAGGACTTAAAAGCATTGTTTTAAGGCTTTCCTGCTCTGCGACAGTCAACTTACCGATAATATCTAATGCGTCTTTGATAGTAGGCATATCCAATTACCTCCTTCGGTGGTACTGTTTCTTACTATTATTATACGCTATTTCTCGTCAAAAATCAACCATTTGTTGTGACAGAGCCTTTCAAAAAAAGAAAGAAATAATTTCTGCAATGGGTAATTTAAGGAGCACTGGCTTTTGACGTGTTGTGCCTATCAAGATTCAGAACATTTCTTTGAAATCTGGAGGTATTGCAGCAGTTTAACTGCGTAGAACATTCATTTCAGGTTTTTACCTGCCGTTTAAAGACTATTCTGTGTTGATCCCATAGGTTCATTCAATTGTTTATCAAATCTATAATGCTTGGAGTATCCATTCAAAAAATGATGATTTGATCAAAGATTGAATTCCTTTCCGAAAGATGATGAACAAAGCCCGCTATGCAAAAAACAATTTATCAAGTAGTGCTAGAAAAGTGCTGAACTGATCATGTATCTTCACGGTATCTCTGATATGAAGCTCTATTAGGCATTTTTATATACTTTCGTACAGAAAATCCAAATTTAAATGATATTTGAGCTGGATTTATTTGGTAATATTTATTACATGGGTAAGAAAAAATTGAAGAAAAGTGTGGTAATCAGTATTGCTGTGATCTGTGCTACAGCAGCTTCTGGTGTTGGATATCGTGTTTATGCATTGGAAAATAAACGCAAGCGTGAAGCAGAAAAGCAGAGGGTGATAAGTGAATTGGAATGTACTCTTAATGGTGATGGAATATTGGAGTATGGAAAAGAGACAGTTGACTCTCTGACTCTAGTTACTGTGTCAGATTATGCAGATGATGGACAGAAGATTACTGTAACCGCAGCTCCAGTAGAAATTGATGGATCTGTAGTCGGTACACAGAAAGTAACATATACGTTAAGTACGGTAGATGCTTACAATGATGAAGTCTCAAAGAAATTTGAGAAGACAATTGAAGTGAAGGACACACAGGCTCCTGCAATTTCACTTTCTCAGGATAGCGTTACTCTTGAATATGGCAGCAGTTTTGATCCTAACTCAGTTGTTTCTTCTGTACAGGATCCGGTCGATGGTGATCTTGAAAAGGTAGATCAGGAACCTGAAACACCAGATGTTTCAGGTAATGGATGGTATACAGTCACCTCAGATGTAGATACATCAGTGCCAGGAGAGTATTCAGTGACAGTTCATGCGGTTGACAAGAATGGGAATGCTGCTGAGGACAAGCGTGCTGCAGTCACTGTACAGGATAAAGTCAGTACAGCCTCCAGCCTGCAGTCCAGTCAGGCTGTCACCAGCAATGCATCGCCTGCTGGATCTACCGATACATTTTCGGTGAGCACTCCGGGCGATACGGGCAATGCGACTTTGAACTCTTTGGCAGATGATATACTTTCTGGAATTATCAATGATTCGATGTCTGATCGCGAAAAATGTTATGCAATTTACCAGTGGACTGAGAATCATATCCGTTATACCGGTGGCTCTGATCACAGTGATTGGGTTTCAGGCGGTATTACCGCATTAAGTACAAGACGCGGCGACTGCTATGCTTTCTACAGTGGAGGCAGATCCTTGCTGACAAGAGCGGGTTTTCAGACTATGGAGATGAAATTCCCAAATAATGGGCATTACTGGGTAAAGGTATATATTGATGGAAGCTGGCTGAACTGGGATGCTACCACGGGCTGGGGTACTGAGCGCTTCCTGTGGACGGATGATCAGCTTCATAATTATTCTTACTATAATGCATCGTCTGGTGAAACGATTTATTACTATTTTTAAGAAGGGGAAAAACAATGAAAGCTAAAATATTGAATGCAGTTATCATGGGCGCAGTTTTAATGAGTGGCTGTGGCAGTGCTGCAGCTTCAGAACCGAGTACTCCTGCCAGCTCAACGGCAGTGACGCTTGATGATACAAGCGCATTAGTTGACGGTAATGTGATTTCACTTAACGACAACATGGGAGATGTGAAAAAGAAGGTTGGTAAAGAAACCAAGATGACAGAAACAGAATCCTGTGTTTATAACGGTAAGGAGAAGATTTATGAATATGATCAGTTCACAATCAAAACATATCCTAAGGACAACGAGGATTATGTAAGCTCAATCACTATTAATTCCAAGCATGACAAAGTCTCTGGGAATGTTCAAGTGGGTAGTCAAACTTCAGAGATCGAATCCGAATACCCGAATGCTGAAAAAACGCCATCTGTATATATTTTGGATCAAAATGATTATGGTCGCTCCTATTCATATGCAGATAGTACTGTCACCTCAATTGAACTTTATGTTATTGTGCAGTAACCGTTGAATGGAGAAATTATCAGTGCAAATTCTTTAGACTGGTATCGGATCCAAATGTATCTATTCCATAGATCACGTAAATATCTGTAGAGTTTGCTGAATCAATCATGGCGCTGACTGCATCATGTGTGTACCGAAGGTCTACAACCTTGATTTCCTGATACTCTGTGACAAGATAAGGGATCAGTATGTTTGCCATACTGTCTTTGATAATAATTGCTGTTTTTTCGTTATTGACAGATGTTTTGATATCGATGAAACCATGATTTCCACTCAGATAATACTGGTATTGATCTTTTTCATTTAGTTTGTTGCTGTCGTAAAGACTGCTGAGTGCATCCCCATCATCAATTGTTACAGATACATTCACATTATTCTGTGGAATAATATTCATGATGGGATCTGGCTTTACCCAGAAAGCTCCAGAGCGTGAATACATTGTTCCTTTAAAAGAGTTGCTCACCTGTTTGTATGAAAACAACTGAGGCTCTTTTTTTAATACTGTCTGGCTGATTGCTTCATAGCCCAAATACGCGCCTTTTTCGTTCCAGTGATGGTCTGTATGAAAGTATGTCGCTTCTGAGTCGATTAAGGTATCCATTGGAATCATCTGCTGTTTTTGTAACTGCTGAGCGATATCAGCCAGGATTGCATTTTCATCAAGATTCCAAGCACCATAGGGCAGTTCAGAAGATAAAGCATAAGCAGCGTTTGGCACCACCATTACATTGATAGGTTTGCTGATGCTTTCTGAGAAGGCGTTGATATATGAACAATTTGCAACAATGATGCTTTGTGAAGTTGATTGATAGGCTTGAATCAGATATTGATCTTTGCCAAAGTAGACATCATTGTTTTCAATACTGCCTGTCACCCTCCGAATACCTGCCTTTATTGAAATCAAAGCGTTGCGAAATGGAAATTGGTCAGTCTCATAATTCTCGAATTGTTCGTCAAACGAACCATCGATAGTAAAAACAGGTTTTTGAGCTAGACTCCTGTTTTCTTGTGAAGAATATAAGGAGTCGGGGTTGAAGGCGTTGGCTACTGAAAACATGAGGATAAATGTCAGAAAGACAGTAATAATTTGTTTAGCTTTATTCTTTGTCATTTTTCACCTGATTAAAAACGGAAGTACAAGAATGGATTGTAAGTTGAGCTGATGATATATGCAGTTGAGGCTACAAGGCCTGCAATGATCAGGGCAGGAGATAATGCCTGGTAAATACGGCTGTCTTTTATTTTCAGATGTTTCAGCATCGGTGTGGAGGCGATGAAACATGTGATAATCAGTAAAAAATTATCTCTCAGATAATAAAGAGCAGCGCTATTGATAAATTTACCTGTACTGCCAAACATTGCAGAAAGAAATGATAGTGCCTGAGACAAATCAGTGAAATTAAAGAATACAAATGCTATCACAATTACGATCATTGTATAGAGATGTCTGATAACATGCGGCGCTTTCTTCAATATCTTCAGCAGAAACAGTTTCTCCATAATGAGAAGCAGTCCATTGATTAATCCCCATAAGGCAAAGTTCCAGGATGCACCATGCCATAGTCCTGTCAGAAACCAGACAATGATGATATTTAAAAATTGCCTTGGAAGTCCTCTCTGATTGCCTCCTAAAGGGATATATACATAGTCTTTGAAAAAAGAAGACAGAGAGATATGCCATCTGCGCCAAAAATCAGTGACAGATTGTGCAATGAACGGATAGTTAAAATTTTCTTTAAAATCAAATCCAAGCATTTTTCCAAGCCCGATGGCCATATCAGAATATCCTGAAAAATCAAAATATAGTTGGAACATGAAACAGATGCTGACAAGCCAGCTTGAGACAACAGTCGTTTCATTGGAAGGAAGAGAAGAGATACTTGTGCTGATACTGCCTATTGTATTGGCCAGCAGAACTTTCTTGCATAATCCACATACAAATCTCGTTATTCCATCCGCAAACGAATTTTCAGTGATTTTTCTGTCTGTTAACTGAGGTTCAATATCTGAATACCGGACAATAGGACCGGCAATTAACTGAGGAAACATTGAAACATACGTACCAAAATTGACAAATGATTTTTGAGGCAAGATTTCTTTTTTGTATAGATCTATTGGATAGGTCATAGCCTGAAAAATATAAAATGAAATGCCGATCGGCAGCTCAATATCCAATTGCTGCAGATGCAGCCCTAGCAGCAGATTGAGATTGTTGATAATAAAGCCTGCATATTTGAAAAAGCCAAGCAGGCCAAGATCAATAATCAATGTAATGACAAGAATGAGTTTTTCCTTCTGATGATTATTGATGCTTCCGATGAGAATCCCGCTCAGCCAGTTGATGAAAATTACTGCCAGCATGATGATAACAAATTTGGGTTCTCCCCAAGCATAAAACAGCAATGACACCAAAAAAAGCACAATGTTACGCGCTTTTAATGGAGTTATAAAATATAGCGCAAGAACAATGGGTAGATAGATAAAAAGAAAAGTGATACTGCTGAATACCATATAGTCTCTTCCTAATTAAATGTTAACATCGACCATAGTTTAAAGAGATGTGAAGCAGAAATCCACTCTTTCTTATAAAGAATTCTTTAAGTATGTTTAATGTGATCAGATTTTACCAGAGTGGTTTGATAGTATCTTACTGACAATGTGAAACATGCGGCATGTATGAACAACTGATGTAAGTATGACATAGTATTAGACAAACGCTGAACTGATGGTGCGTTTTCCAATATCAATGAAATCGGATTCATAATGAGAATCGTTTTCTACAGACTTTTCAGAAAAACTGCTCTTTGCAATAACACACATAAATAGTATGCGGTTACCTATATGCATAGGATAAACGGTGAGCCTTTCAGCAAATACTAACCAGTGAATAGAGTGGTATTAAGGATCCATGCTTATCATTTGAATTGCTGGGCAAAGGCCTACATACACTAATGCTGTTTTCTGATGAATGAAACCCCATCTTATTTCTGACGTATGAGATCATCATTGTTGTCATACAGACAGCCATGGTTGTGATACAGGCTGTATCACTTGGATCAAATAAGGATTCAAAAAAATAACCGCCGACCCCTGAAAAGTTTGCGGTTATTTTAGCGAACGAAGGGACAACCGTCACCGGCGGTCCTTTTGCATGCAATATGATAGCTGATTGGCAGGGCGGTTTCAAGAATAGAAGCCTGCTGCATTCATGATTGAAAATCACGACTATTTCTGGTGGCTGTGGTACTTCTGTGCTTCCTGCAGCAGAAGTTCCTTTTCATTCGGGATTTCTTCATGCATGACTTTTCCCAGCAGGATGCGCAATGTATCACCGATGGCAATCCCTTTGATGCCGATTTTGATCAGATCTTTGCCAGTGATATGTAATTGCGACAGTTTCCAGCAGTATGCATCATTGGTAAGACGGGCGTACTGCTGTTTCTTTTCTGCCAGTGACATTTCCGGGTGCAGTGCTTTCTGGAAGGCAAACCAAGTATCTGTATCCGTCTGCATTCTTCCTAATACCTGTCTGAATTGAATATCGCTGGTGGCTGGATCGTCAGCAGTATTGAGCAGGTCTGTGCATGTGGCGATGAAATGGTTGGAATACTTCATCCGTTTCAGAACTTTTCTGGCCTGCATTCTGTCCTGCAGGGCATACAGGATCAGGCTCATGCGGATATCTGCACGCCTGGTTGTTTCCTCATCGAGGCGCTGATGCAGCAGCTTCCAATTGTCATCACGGATGGTTTTGATTTCCGGCAGGAAGACTTCAATGACTTCTCTGTAATCCTCCAGAATGTCAGCGCATCCTTTGCTTTTCAGGATCCCTGTGAATTCTTCATTGATGCGTTCCATGGAGACATAGGACAGTGTATCTTTCTTTTCCAGCAGTACTCTTGCCGTATCTGGATCAATGGCAAAGGAAAAGCGTGCCGCAAAGCGCAGTGCCCGTAAGATGCGCAGGGCATCTTCTTCAAAGCGCTTTTCCGGATCACCAATACACCGGATGATTCCTTTTTTCAGATCTTCTTTTCCACCGAAGAAATCAACAAATCCCTGATCTGGGTGGTAACACATGGCATTGATCGTAAAGTCTCTTCTCTGACAGTCTTCTTTGAGCGCACTGGTGAACTCGACATGATCGGGGTGCCTGTGGTCCTGGTAGGGAGAATCTTTGCGGTATGTCGTGATTTCCACAGGCTTGTGGTTAACCATGACGGTCACGGTACCGTGCTGAATGCCGGTTTCAATCAGATGAAAGTCGTGAAAGACCTGCTTCATCTGATCAGGAAGGGCATTTGTTGTGATGTCATAGTCATGGGGAATTTCTCCTCTGAGACTGTCACGGACAGCGCCGCCGACAACATAGGCCTCAAATCCGGCATCATTGAGCTTTTTCAATAGCATTGTGACATATTCTGGAAGATTCATAGCAGTATAATTATATCGAAAGAAAACGGGAGAAAGACAATGAGAATTGGACAAAGCAGTGATATTCATCAGCTGGCTGCGGGAAGAAAGCTGATATTGGGCGGTGTGGAGATTCCGCATGAGAAAGGTCTGGTGGGGCATAGTGACGCCGATGCGCTTGTGCATGCGGTGGCGGAAGCCATTCTTGGTGCTCTTGCTTTAGGAGATCTTGGCAAGTGGTTTCCGGATACGGATCCCAAATGGGAGGGCGTATCTTCTTTGATCATTCTGAAGGAAGTGGCACGCATGATGCAAAAGAAGGGATATCACATTGGCAATGTGGATGCGCTTGTCATGATTGAGCGGCCTAAGATGGCGCCGCATATCATGAAGATGCGTGAGAACATTGCATCCTGCCTGCATACGGATATTGACAATGTATCAGTGAAGGCAACCCGTGGTGAGAAGCTTGGCTTTGTTGGCAGAGAAGAGGGTGTGCTGGCCCAGGCGGTTGTGCTGCTGGAGGAAAACAGGTGAATGTTTGCCAGAACGAATGAGATGAAGGTGCTGCGGGATCCTGTGCATGGGTATATTCATGTGGAAGATCAGGTGGTCTGGGATCTGATTAACAGCATGTGGATGCAGAGACTCAGGAGAATTCATCAGCTGGGCGGTGCTTACATGGTGTATCACTGTGCAGAGCATTCCCGCTTCTCCCATAGTCTTGGCGTCTATGAGATTGTGCGCAGAATGGTCACGGAAGTGCCGGATCTGTGTGCTGCATTGAATGAGCGGGAGAAGCTGACCGTGATGTGTGCGGGTCTGTTGCATGATATCGGCCATGGCCCGTTCTCTCATGCCTTTGAGTCAATTTCGCGCACATCGCATGAGGTGATTACCTGTCGGGTGATTGAGCATGATCCTGAGATCCGCGGCATTCTGGAAGGCTGTGCGAAGGGATTAAGCCGTGATGTGGCAAATGTCATCCGTCATAAGAGTGCCAATCCGCTGCTGTCACAATTGATTTCTTCCCAGCTGGATGCGGACAGGATGGACTATCTGCTGCGGGATGCCTACTTTACAGGTACCCGCTATGGTACGTTTGACCTGGAACGCATCCTGCGTACACTGCGGGTCAAAGATCAGCAGATGCTTGTCAAGGAGAGCGGTGTCTATGCCGTGGAAAATTACATCATGGCCAGGTATCACATGTACTGGCAGGTGTATTATCATCCGGTCGCAAGGGCATATGAAAGCATGCTTTCGGCGCTGTTTGCAAGGCTGCGTGATCTCAAGGATCCTTCTGATCCAAGCATCATTCCGGAACTGAAATCATTGGTGGCAGATCAGAAACTGTCTCTGGATGAATATTTCCGGCTGGATGAGTCGACCTGCAGCTATGGCTTCTTATGCCTGGAACATCATCCGGATCCGATTGTGTCTGATCTTGCGTCCCGGATATTGAACCGGCATCTGTTTGGCTATGGGGACTCCAGTTCTGTGCATAATCGCAGAGTCCGTGCCAATCTGACACATTTGCATCTGGATCCTGATTATTATTTCCAGAAGGACGAAGTCAGACAGCGGCCGTATGTGCCGTATAGTGAAAGTGCTGGCTCCATCTTTGTGCTGATGCAGGATGGCAGTGTGCGTGAGCTGGCCAATGCGAGCAACATTGTCTATTCGTTAACGCATGGTCCGGGGCGTGATGAGAAGAAGGTCTTCTATCCCAAAGAAGCAGAAGCAGATTGAAATATGTTCATGAGGGAAAGGCGGCATCATAAAGAGCCGTCTTTTTATATGTTCATGTGAATTGACAAAGTGCTCTGGCGGCTTAAAATGACACCCATGAAAGTGCATGTAAAGCTGATTCAGCAGGATCTGCTGGCAAAAGAAACACGTATCATTGCGGATACAGACGCATTGTTGAAAGAAAACAGGCTGTCCTATTTTGAAGGAAACCAGTACCGTCATGATATTTCTTTTCTGGAAGATGAGATTGTTCTGCAGCGGCGGGGAGATTTTTCTTCCCTTACCAGGATTTCCCATCTGGGCAATGGCACAAGTGAGGTTTCTTCGCCATATGGTGTGATGAAACTGGATGTGCAGTTGTGTGATTACAGGCAGGAAGCAGGCCGGTGGATGGTGGAATACAAGGTGATGGATGGCACAGATGCCGCGAGTCATCTCAGACTGATCTGGGAAATTGTGTACCCTGCTTAGAATTGCGTTGACATGGGCAACAGGATGCTTTACAATTCACGCGCTGTTTTAAAACTGGAGCTGCAGAAAGTGCAGCATCGGGGAGGCTGAGGTATGAGTGCAAGAGAAACAATGACGGATGTGGCGTATGGCTACATGGAGAAGCGGAAGAAAGAGATTGAGTTTCTGAAGCTATGGCAGGCGGTATGCAAGTCCATGGATATTCCGGAGGATAAGCAGAGAAGGAAGAAGAGCCAGTTTTATAGTGAACTGATGCTGGATAATCGCTTTGCATCACTGGAGAATAACAAGTGGGATCTGCGCAACCGCAGAAAGTTTGATGAGATTCATACGGATACATCGGATATTGAGCTGGATGATGACGATGACGAGGTGGATACAGATGACCAGGATAACAGCCTCGATATCAGTGATCAGGATAGTGAAAATAATAAGTATTGAGAGGAATTGGGAAAGCATATGGGGTGTGCTTCCCCTTTCTTTTGCAAAAGCTTTCCATTTGCGTGAGAAAACGATAAAATGGTAATGCAAAAACTAGGAGGAAAATTGATTATGGTAATGGTTTCTGCAACAGAAATGATCAACAAGGCTCATGCAGGTCATTATGCGATTCCGGCGTTCAATACGAACAATCTGGAGTGGACAAAGTGCATTCTGACTGCTGCTGAGGCAATGAAGTCTCCGGTAATCATCCAGTGCTCTGAGGGTGCCGGCAAGTACATGGGCGGCTTCAAGGTTGTCGCTGACATGGTCCGCGATCTGCATGATTCCATGGGTATCACGGTTCCGGTTGCTCTGCATCTGGATCATGGCACATATGAGGGTGCCAAGAAGTGCATCGAGGTTGGCTTCACATCTGTTATGTTCGATGGTTCTCATTATGACATCGAAGAGAACATTGCCAAGAGTAAGGAAATCATTGCTCTGGCACATTCCAAGGGCATTTCCGTTGAGTGCGAAGTCGGTGGTATCGGCGGCACTGAGGATGGTGTAACTTCTCAGGGCGAACTGGCTGATCCGGCTGAGTGCAAGAGAGTTGCTGATCTGGGCGTTGACTTCCTGGCTGCTGGTATCGGCAACATCCATGGCAAGTATCCGGCTAACTGGGCTGGCCTGAACTTTGACAGACTTGATGAGATCAACAAGGCTGTTGATGGCAAGCCGCTGGTTCTGCATGGTGGTTCTGGTATTCCTTATGAGCAGGTTCATAAGGCTGTTACCCTGGGTGTTTCCAAGGTTAACATCAATACTGAGCTGCAGCTGGTCTTCGCTGATGCTACAAGAAAGTACATCGAAGCTGGCAAGGATCTGGAAGGCAAGGGCTACGATCCTCGTAAGCTGCTGAAACCGGGCCAGGATGCGATCGTTGCCAAGGCTGAAGAGCTGATCAAGGCTTACGGTTCTGACGGCAAGGCTGAGTAATTACAGCTGAAAGTATGAACATGAGCAGGCTGAAATGCCTGCTTTTGTTGTGGGAAATCAGTGAGACAGAGAAGGAATACGTGCTTAGAGTAGCGCATGTCTGCAACAACGATGCAGTGCATGAAAAGTGAGTATTTATGCGTAAATGTGGGGGATCGGAATGGTGAAAAAAGAGGCGTACAGAAGGGGAAATATATGAAATTTCGCATCAAAATTGCCATTTTTGCAGGTTTTGACTCAAAAATACAAATTTGTTACAAAAAATGTCACAAAAATGAAGAAAACTAAGTGTCACATAATTTACACATAAATGAATTTACTGGCAAGAATGTATCAAAATGTGGTCATGAGGTTGCAAGCGTTTTCAGAAGGCCTAGAATAAAAAGCGTTGAAAGGGGACTTCGATAATTATGAATGAGAAGTTTATGAACGGACTCCTCACCGTAGCAGGCAAGATGCAGTCGAACAAGGTTCTGTCCGCCATTAAGGACGCCTTCATCGACAACATGCCGATCGTCATCGTTGGTGCATTCTGCACACTGTTCCAGTGGGTAGTATTCCATCACGATCCGGCAGGATCCACGACAGTTTATCTGTCGCTGGCTAACATCCCTGGCCTTGCATGGTTGGAGAATCTCACACCGATTGTTACAACAGCAAACTATGGCTGCATGAATTTCATGGCTGTCAATGTCTGCATTCTTGTGGCAATGCACTTTGCAGAAAACCTGGGACGCCATGGTGACAAGACTGTGCCGGTTCTGGCGCTTTCTTCCCTGGTTACTCTGATGAGCACTTCCATCACTGCTACTGCCAAGGCTTCTGATGTTGTTACAGCAAGCAATGGTGCACTGGAGCTTGCCAAGGGTGCTGCTGAGGATACAGAGATTTCCATCGCAGCTGGTTCCGGTGTCCTGCAGTCCTTCACGGATGCAAACGCATTGTTCGTAGGTCTGCTGGTTGGTATTCTGGTAACGCTGCTGTATGTCAAGCTGGTTAACTCCGGCAAGGTTACAATCAAGCTGCCTGATTCCGTACCGCCGAATGTCAGCGCATCCTTCGCTGTACTGTTCCCGGTTGCTATCTGCATCCTGGTTGTTGCCATTGTAGGCTTCATCTTCAATAATGTTATCGGAACAAACATCTTCAAGGTTATCGCAGCAATCATGGCACCTCTGAAGGCGATCATGACTGGTCTGCCTGGCTATCTGCTGGTTGTCTTCCTGATGCAGCTGTTGTGGTTCTTCGGAATTCATGGGCCTAACGTTATGTCCGCTGTTACAACAGCATTCATGACACAGGCAAGTGCTGAGAACCTGGCCATCTATAATGAGATTGGTAAGCCTTATCTGTCCGCTGGCAATTACAGCATCATCTGCAATGCCTTCGGTTCTACATTCTTCTCTATGACTGGTTCCGGTATTACCGGCGGCCTGATCATTGCGATCATGCTGTTCTCCAAGAGAGATGATTATAAGGCAATTGCCAAGTTGGCTATTCCGTGCGGCATCTTCGATATCAACGAGCCGATCATCTTCGGTATTCCTATGGTTATGAACCCGCTGTTCGCAGTTCCGTTCTTCTGCGCACCGTTGCTCTCTGTCATCATTGGTTATGTGCTGACAAAGATTGGTTTCTGCCCGATCATGGTAGTCGATGCACCGTGGACCACTCCGCCTGTACTGCTGGGCTTCCTGGCTTCTGGTGGTAAGCTGATGGGTGCTCTGTCTCAGTTGATCGCCTTCGCTTCTTCTATCCTTCTGTATACACCGTTTGTTATTGCAGCAAACAAGGCACCGAGGGAAGAGGCTGCAGCGTAAGCTGAACATAACAATTGAAAAACAGTTCTGTGTGATGCAGAGCTGTTTTTTTTTAATGCCTGATGGAAAAGGAATCACACAGATGCTGCGTGTGATTCCTTTGGCGTGTATATGGTTTGTGCTCAGCGCTTGATGGAACTGTTGCTCCAGTCCGCAAGTTCCTTCTTGATAATCATGTATTTCTTTTCTGGTACCGGGATGATATCTCCATTGTCCATCAGCAGCTGATATCTTGTCAGCTGGCGGATATAGAAGGGATTGACCATGATGGATCGGGATACCCGCAGAAAGCTGCTGCCATAGTTGGCATCAAAGCTGCGCAGACGGTCAATGGAAATGATATTGCGGTTAGGCAGGTGGATCATCGTGTGCGTTGATCTGTCTACACTTTCCATCCAGGATATGGATGAAACCGGATAGTAGAAATAGTAGTCATTCAGGCCGCGGATCAGCACACGGTCATCTTTGAGCGGAAAACGGTCAAGGGTTGTTTCATCCATCTGGAAGGAAAACATCTTTGAGGATGTGTTGATTGGCTCAGCAATGCTGGATTGATGAAAGACAATCCTGGCAATACCATTGCGCATTGCCCAGATGACATGAATACGAATCATGACTGCCGAGGAGAAATTGGACGGCTGGCTGAACATCATTCGGAATTCGGTCATGATGCTTAACGCAGAAGGAGCAAGTTCAGTTGCGGTACTGGTGATGCCTGAAATCTGTCCATGCATTGGATGGACGGCTTCTGCCAGCTTCTGATACACTTCCTTCCGTCCATGAAAAATCTCTCCTTCATGCATACCGATCCAATAGACATCCTCAGCCAGACAGGCACATGTATTTGTTACATTCACATCCATCAGATCCAGAATGTACTGCATTGTACGATGGATGAGTTCTTTTCTGTTCATACTCATAATTGCCTGCAGAAAGTATACGACGTAAGCAGATGATTTGTACATTTTTTGCAAAAAAGAATTAATTTTTCATTTTGCTTTGATATCAATGAAAGAGGAAATTGAACACACTTACATTTTCCTGCACAGACTATATGCATCATCTTGTCAATTGCCCCGCCCCTAAAGGGACGAGGCTTGTAACTGCCTCCACCAGTACAAATGTGCTCTTTTGAGCCTCCTGGTTTCTGTAAGCGAGGATTACACCTCCTATGGCGTTACATCGCCGGATGATTGACAACACCCGTTTGATAGCACTTCGGTATACCGAAGCCTTAACTTAACTTATTGACACTGTTTCCGCAGGCTCGATCAGTTCAATTTTATCGATTTGCTGACTTTGTGTCAGTTTTTCATCAATTGCTATATCAATGTCTTCGGAAAAACGTTTGATCACCTTATGGCATTTCGATAGGGAAGTTCCACCCTTAAAGACGATAAAAGGAAGCCGCTTGGCAAGGCCCCTGAGGATCAGAGTTACATAATAGTCTTTCTCAGCAACAGCAGGTAAAATACCATACTTCTCTGTTGTCAAGTTAATCGCTGTTAGAAATTCAGCTCGATTGTTATGCAGATATTCCATTCAGTAACCCCGCTTCATACATGTTTTTGTAAATCTTATCTGGATAATATTTAAGGTATGGCTTAAGACTATTAAAGTTCATTCCTTTTGCTTTCATGTAAGATATTAACTGATTCTGCAGCCTGGGCCCATCGATCTCAGAAACCTCATCCACTTCTTTTATTAAATCAAGAAACTGCAGTTCTAAAACATTTTCTTTTGTAATGATTGTATAAGGCTTTTTCAGTATAACCCGGACATTACCAATTGTTGTGTTTCTGTATTTTGTGGTTGCCTTGTTTGTAAATACCTCATAGGTCATAGGAACCTGTGTAGTGATTCCAATTTTGTTTGCAAATAGGAGCCCGCCAAGATATCCACAGCATCCATTTTGATCATTCAGATATTTGATTCTGATTACATCATCAACAGAAAGTGTAGATCCTGATTTAAATATTGATTCCCTGGGAATGTAGTAAATCCCAGTATCAAAGCGTTTAATCAGTCCTTTGGTGGTGAGCTTCTTTAATTGCTGACGAATTGTTACATCATTCATTCCTGGGATCATGATCTCAGCCAGAAGGATCGGCTCATTCTCCTTGAAATTACTTTTCAGAAATTCATACACCTGTTCACCTTGTGTCATAAGCCCACTCTCCTTTACTATAAATTAGAAATATTATATATCTAATTTGTAGTCTAATTCAGAGCTGGACAATTTTCAAGCGAAAGGAAAGTCTCTATCACTTTTACATTGAAGATTTCTGCAGGGATGAGATATTTTGCTGCACCTATCGGGCAAGTATCACAAGAGACAATCGAACACTATATTGAAAAACAAGGCTAATAGTAAAACCGCCCCATAAAGGGGAGTGGCTTCTACCGAATTATTTATTTGTGAAACCGCTTAAATAAATCTGAAATTTGTGAAAAAAGTGCGTCATTTCTTGAATTTGGTTGGTGATTCTCCTTCTGCATCTTTGGTTTATCTGAAACCGACGTATAATAACGAAGAGTCTTTTGCTGAGGAGCCAGCTTCCCCCGAATACAGTATTGACCAAGTTGTTTGTACTGTCCTCACCCCAAATAGAAATTCGGTTGGCTCTGAGAAAGGCTCATGGAAAATGCGGCTTTCCCCCAATGTGCCGCATTTCATCCGGTCTGGCTTCTTCCCAAGCCAGACATTTTAATTATGTTGAAAGCGCTGCGTTTTGCCTATAAAATAGGATACAAGTGTTCCTGGAGGTAGTATCGTATGGCAAAGGCAAATCGCCGCAAGCGGCTCAGCAAAGAAGAGCTGAAAGAGGAAAATGACAGAATCCGCAGTGAACTGGCACAGACCACGGATGCGGAGGGACAGAAACGGATTACGGATCTGTTAAGCAAGGAAAACTGGTATGCGTATCTGTTGTGTGCATTTCTGCCGCCGGTAGGTATCTGGTATGTCTGGGCAAAGCGTGACAAGCATCATCTGACAATGCCTGCCATGGTAACCTGGACGATGATTGCAATTATTATCATTGTCCGCTGGATTACATATTTCATTGGGCTGAAGGGCTGAGCATCCATACGGATGCTTTTTTTGGATGGTGCGCGCAGGAAGGTGGAGACAATTTTCATTTTCAAAGTCTTCATATTCCGTTTAAAATAGGTTATATGCTTGTAAGAGATAAAGTTAAAAACCGGGAGAGGTTTACGCCGGCTGAGAATCAGATATCGGATTATATCCTGGATCATACACGGGAAGTCATTGAAATGCCGCTGGATGATCTTGCCAAAAAGCTGTATGTCTCCAAGAGTACTGTTATCCGTTTCTGCAAGAAGCTTGGTTTCCGCGGCCATAAGGAGCTTTGCGTACAGCTTGCCCGGGAAATGAATTCTTTCATTGCCGGGGATGAGGTCACAAATGCTGTCATTCAGCAGAATGATTCTGCAGATGGCATTGCCCGTCATATCCTGTCTTTGAAGTACCGTGCCTTGACGGATACATTCAATGATCTGGATCTTTCCAAGATGGAGGAGGCAGCAGATCTGATTGCCCGGAATCATAAAGTTGTGATCTATGGCAATTCCACAGACTATCCGGTACAGTTGGAACTGGCTGCCCGTCTGCGCAGCATCAATTGTGATGTACGGCTGCCGATTCTGCCCAACACCGATCTGATTGAGGCAGCTTCCTGGCAGGATGATAATGTGGCGATCATGCTCTGCTACAATGGAAATTCATCTTCCCTGCAGTCGGTATCGGAAATTCTGCGGCAGAAGAACATTCCGATTATTCTGCTGACCGGTTATGCCCATACCGGCCTGCAGAAGAATGCCACAATTGTACTGCACTCTGCCTTCCATGCCGAAGGTACAGGCGTGCGGGCACTTGGCAGCTGGGAAGGCATGGGCCTGCTGGCTGATATCCTGTATGGCTTTGTGTTTGCCAGAGACTATGAAGCCAATATGCAGGGGCTGAAACAGCAGGAGGCAATGCTAAAGAACGCTGGAAAAGTTGCACAGTAACGCCTTTGCAGTACAATATGTCTGCTGCATTTGAGGCGGAAAGGAAAATCATATGCCAGAAGTAATCAAGATTGAAGGGGGACACCGGCTCAATGGAGAAGTAACGATCTCCGGCAGTAAGAATGCGACGGTTGCCCTGATTCCGGCGGCGGTGCTGGCCAATGGGCCGGTAACCATCGTTGGTGTTCCGGAAATTGCGGATGTACGCAATCTTGCGGAAATACTGAAGATACTGAATGTACAGGTGGATCAGCCCCATGCGGACCATCTGATTATAGATCCTACCCACATGCAGAATGTGGATCTGCTGGATGATGCGGTCACCAAGCTGCGTGCTTCCTATTATTTTATGGGTGCCTTGCTTGGCAAGTATCACCATGTCAGAATGAAGATGCCGGGCGGCTGCTATCTCGGCCCCCGTCCGATTGACCTGCATCTCAAGGGCTTTGAAGCACTTGGCGCAACGGTCAAATATGAAAAGGGATGCTTTGAAATCGATGCGGATGAGCTTGTCGGAGACAAGATCTTCCTGGATATTTCTTCCGTTGGTGCCACCATCAATATCATGATGGCAGCTGTCTATGCCAAGGGCAGAACGACGATTGAAAATGCAGCCAGAGAACCGGAGATCATTGATGTGGCAACCTTGTTAAACAAGATGGGTGCCCACATCCGCGGTGCCGGCACCAATGTCATTACCATTGACGGTGTGACGTCTTTGTCCGGCTGTTTCCATGAGATCATCCCGGACCGCATTGAGGCTGGAACGTATATCATTATTGCGGCTGCCATGGCGGAAAAGATGAAGATCAACAATGTCATTCCCCATCATCTGGAAGCCCTTCTGCTGAAGCTGGAAGAGATGGGCGTAGACATGGATGTAACGGTGGATTCGATTACAGTGCGCCACAGTGATCATCTTAAGGGAACGGATATTACAACACGTCCGTATCCGGGCTTTGCTACGGATCTGCAGCAGCCGCTGACATCCCTGATGACCCAGGCAGAGGGTGATTCACATGTGGAAGAGACGATCTATGTGGAGCGCTTCAAGCATTGTGAGCAGCTGTGCCGGATGGGTGCCAATATTGATGTGCATCAGGGCGAGGCTGTGATTCATGGGCCGACACCGCTGTATGGCACCAAGGTGGCCGCAACCGATCTGCGCTGCGGGGCTGCCATGGTTGTGGCAGGTCTGCTGGCAGAGGGCACAACTACGATTTCCAACATCTATCATATCGACCGCGGCTATGATCACATTGATGACAAGCTCAATGCCATGGGTGCTAAGGTATGGCGTGAAAAGGTTGCGGATGACGAAGAAGACTGACTTGATTTGTCAGTCTGTGGATGGTAATATACTGTCGCAACTTTCTTTACGCACGCGTAGAGGCGTAAGGCAGAAGGGAGAATGAACATGAAAGAAGGAATTCATCCGAAGTATTACAAGGCCAAGGTAATCTGCACATCCTGTGGTGCTGAGTTTGAGACAGGCTCCACATTGCCGGAGATCAGAGTTGACTCCTGCAGCAATTGCCATCCTTTCTATACTGGCCGTCAGAGATTTGCTCAGGCTGCTGGCCAGGTAGAGAAGTTCAACAAGAAGTACGGCCTGAAGTAAGATGGACACAACAGACAGCTGATGGATGTCAGCTGTTTTTTGTTTGCGCTTTTTTGTGGGGAGGCAAAGATCCTGTTTTCATTGTAAAATAGAAAGGAACAGGAGATATTGTCATGGTGAAAGAGGAAACAAAAAAGACGCTTTTATCATTGGATGAAATCAAGAAGTTGTTTGCCGAAAAAGCCGCAAAGAATGAGGAAATCAGTGAGAAGGACATCATGGAGATGGCCGAGAAGAATCATCTCAGCGAGGATGAGGAGGATGATCTTTTCAACTGGTGCCAGCAAAATGATATTTTCCTGAATGATGAGGAAGATCTGTTCTCGGATGATGACGGGGATGATTCTTCTTCTGATGAGGATGAAGATGAGGGGGATGAATCTTCTGAGGAAGACGAGGAAGATGATGAAGATCATGATGTGGCTGCCCCGTACATTGAGGAAAACCGCTCTCATGGTGTTGGCGATGCCGAGCGGCAGTATCTGCGCCAGATCGGTCAGATTCCGCTGCTGACAGCACAGCAGGAAAAGGACGCTGCCAAAGCCATGCAGGAAAATCCGGTGGATTCTCAGGCATATAAAGATGCCAAGGATCTTCTGATCTCGAGCAACCTGCGCCTTGTTGTATCCATGGCCAAGCAGTATACCAACCGCGGCCTGTCCTTCCAGGATCTGATCCAGGAAGGCAATCTCGGCCTGATCCGGGCTGTGGAGAAGTTTGACTATACCAAGGGATTCCGTTTCTCTACATATGCAACATGGTGGATCCGCCAGTCCATGGTCAGGGCCATTGCCGACCAGTCGCGCGATATCCGTATTCCGGTCCATATGACGGAGCAGATCATGCGGGTCAACCGTGCCCAGCGCAGTCTGATGCAGGAATTGAACCGGGAACCTACTGTGGAAGAAATTGCCCGTAAGCTTGGCAATGGCATGACGCCGGAACGGGTGCGTGAGATTCAGGGCATTGCCCAGCAGCCGGTCTCTCTGGAGACACCGGCTGGTGAAGAGGAAGACAGCACGCTGAGTGATTTCATCGAGGATAAGTCTGCTGTCAATCCGGAAGAATACATGAACGACCAGGCGATGAAGGACATGGTGGCTGATATGCTCAAGTCATTGCCGCCAAGGGAAGAGATGATCCTGCGGATGCGCTTTGGTCTGGATGACGGCCGGCCCAAGACCCTGGAAGAGGTTGGCAAGGCGTGTGATGTGACCAGGGAAAGAATCCGGCAGATTGAGGCCAAGGCTCTGCGTCGGCTGCATCGGATGCATGCCCACCGCACGGAGCTGGAAGATTTGAAGAATTAAGAGTCAGGAGAATGTGAATGGATGCCGTAAAGGAAAAACTGGCAGAGATGGCTGGCAGATATGATGAGATTGCCCGGGAAATGATGCAGGATGACATTGTTTCGGATCCTGCGAAGCTGACAAAGCTGAGCAAGGAACAGGCAAGGCTGGAAGCACCGGTACAGGCATATCATCAGCTGTGTGATCTGGATGAACGGCTGCAGCAGGCAGACGAGATGGCAAAGGAAGAAGATCCGGAGCTGAAGGAAATGGCTGCCAGTGAGAAAGAAGAATGTGAAAAGCAGAAAGAGGAGCTGCTGGCTCATATCCAGAAGCTGCTCATTCCGCATGATCCTTCCGATGACTGCAATGCCATCATGGAGATCCGCGGCGGTGCCGGCGGTGATGAGGGCAATATTTTTGCCGGCGACTTGTTCCGGATGTACAGCCGCTATGCGGAAAGCCAGGGCTGGAAGGTACAGGTCATGGAGGCATCCGAAGGAGAGGCAGGCGGCTTCTCTCAGATTGTCTTTTCGATCAAGGCAAAAGACGGCGGTGTGTATGGCAGTCTGAAATGGGAAAGCGGGGTGCATCGCGTGCAGCGTGTGCCTAAGACCGAATCACAAGGCCGTATCCAGACAAGTACGGCTACGGTCTACTGCTATCCGGAAGTGGAAAAGAGTGACTTTGAGATTGATCCCAATGATCTTGAGATTGAGACGCACCGTTCTTCCGGTGCCGGCGGCCAGCATATCAATAAGACCGATTCGGCTGTGCGTATTGTGCATAAGCCCACCGGTATCACGGTAAACTGCCAGGAAGGCAGATCCCAGATTGAAAACCGGGAGACGGCCATGGCCATTATCCGCTCTCGTGTGTATGAATATGAACGGGAAAAGGAAGAAGCCAAGGCCGGGGCTTTGCGCAAAGCTAAGATCGGTACGGGTGACCGCTCTGAAAAGATCCGTACCTACAATTATCCGCAGAACCGGGTGACGGATCACCGCATTGGCCTGACCATTACCCAGCTTGATCGGATCATGGAGGGGAAGCTGGATGGTATTATTGCCGGCTTAAAAGCTGAGGAAGAGAAGAGACTGCTGCAGGAGGCAAAACTGTGACATTTGAACAGGAAGTCAGAAAATATGAGAAGCTGTGTGACCAGAATGATGTGCCGCGTGAAACGGTAATGGCCTATCTGGTGGAGCTTTCACAGCAGGAGCGCTATAACCTGTATGCCAATTTCAGGGAAGAGATGCCGGAAGATCTTCGCAATAGCTTTGAAGCAGGCATGGCCAGAATTCTGAAACAGGAACCAATGGCCCATGTGCTGGGGTATTCCTGGTTCTATGGGTACAAGTTTATTGTCAATGAGGATGTGCTGATTCCCCGGCCGGAGACCGAGGAATTGTGTGCCAACATTCTTGCCAGAATGGATCAGTATTTCGCAAAGAATGAAACCATTCACTGTGTGGATGTTGGCACAGGCTCCGGTGCCATTGCCATCACGTTATGCAAAGAAGAACCGCATGTGCATATGATGGCAACCGATATTTCCCAGGAAGCACTGGTGACGGCCAGAAAGAATGCACAGATGAATGAAGCCGATGTGCAGTTTATGGCAGGCGATATGTTGCAGCCGCTGGTTGAGAAGAACATCCGGGTGGATGTGCTTGTATGCAATCCGCCATACATTCCCCAGGAAGAGAAGATGGAAAAGTCAGTGGTGGACTTTGAGCCGCATGTGGCATTGTTTGGCGGTGAGGATGGCCTGAAATTCTATCGGGAAATCTTTGCGGATTGCCAGAAGGTGCTGAAAGATAAAGCCTTCATGGCCTTTGAGATGGGCTGGGACCAGCGTGAGCGGATGTCACAGCTTGTGGAGAAGACACTTCCTGGCTGGAAGTATGAGATTCTGAAGGATATGAATGGCAAGGACCGCATGCTGTTTGTCTACAGGAATCTGTAATAGGATGATACAATCATCCCGGGATATAGATATATAAGGAGGCGGGGTTCATGACATCAAATGGAAAGCGCATTTGTAAAAACTGCGGCTTTGAAGTGCCGGCGGATATGAAGCAGTGTCCGCACTGCGGCTGGCTGCTGGATGATGAGGATGACTTTGTGCTGCCTTCTCTGGATGAAGATCAATCAGCACAGAAAAAGCAGACGGTTCAGTTCCATCAGCGTGTGGAAAGAGATGAAACATATGAGCGGCCTTCGCAGCATGCATCGCGCTCTTATCCACAGAACAATTCCTATGATGACTACTATGGTCAGTATCAACAGACATCTCATAGACCAAAGCCCCGTCATGCCGAGCCGGGTGCCTTTACGGATCTGGATGTCAAGGATCTGCCGATTCAGGAAACAGCAGAGATGAAGAAGCTGGAACAGGAAGAGGCAATTGAGACAAAGCAGTATGATCCCAGCCGTGAACAGAGAAGGTCTCTGGAGGATACGCTGTTTGATCCCGATGAACATGAGGAAGAAACAGAAAGAAAGACAGCCCCGAAGAGCAGACAGGAACCGGAAACACATCACAGGAACAATAAGAAACATCATTCTGTGCTGCCGGCCATTCTGTTATTCATTGTCCTGACTCTGGCACTGCTGGCTGGCGGTATCTATCTGGTAGATCATTTCACTGGCGGCAGTATTGTGTCAGATCTCAAAGGCAGGCTGACCAATAAGACTGCGGCCGTAACAGCTGCACCGAAGGAGACAGTGGAAGCCACTGCCGCACCGACCGTGACACCAGCACCGACGCCTGCACCAACTGCAGCAGCAACAGCCAATGCACATGAGGGCTATGTCGGTCATCTGAAGGTGACTGCAGATGCCGTCAGGATCAGAGACAGTGCTTCTCTGTCTGGCAATGAGGTTGGTTCTGCAACAACAGGACAGGAGTATGAAGTCATCGCCACGGCCCAGGCCGATGGCTATACATGGTACCAGATTGGTGAGAACCAGTGGATGCCGAGTGATGGTACCTGGGCGGAATATACGCAGTATTAAGAATGAGGGGATAAGATGAAACAGTACGATTATCTTGTTGTTGGCGCTGGTCTGTATGGTGCCGTATTCGCACATGAGGCAAAGAAAGCAGGCAAAAAGGTCCTGGTCATTGACCGCAGGGATCAGATTGCAGGCAATGTGTATACCAAAGATGTCAAAGGCATCCACGTCCATCAGTATGGCGCGCATATCTTCCATACCAACAATCAGACAGTATGGAACTATGTCCAGCAGTTTGCCACATTCAACCGCTTTACCAACAGTCCGGTAGCCAATTATCATGGTGAGCTGTATTCTCTTCCGTTCAATATGTATACCTTCAATAAGATGTGGGGTGTTGTGACACCGCAGGAAGCGTATGAAAAAATAGAGGAGCAGAAGAAAGCTGCCGGCATCAAGGAGCCGAAGAATCTGGAAGAGCAGGCTATTTCTCTGGTGGGTACTGACATCTATCAGAAGCTGATCAAGGGTTATACAGAGAAGCAGTGGGGACGCGACTGCAAGGATCTGCCGGCATTCATTATCAAGCGTCTGCCGGTGCGCTTCACCTTTGATAACAACTATTTCAATGCCCTGTATCAGGGTATTCCGATGGGCGGCTATACAAAAATGGTTGCCAATATGCTGGATGGCATTGAGGTCCGTCTGCATGAGGACTATCTGAAGAACAAGGAACAGTTTGATGCACTGGCAGATACTGTGATCTATACAGGACCGATTGATGCCTACTTCAACTACAGCCTGGGTACACTGCAGTACCGCTCTGTCCGCTTTGAGACAGAACTGCTGGATATGCCGAATTTCCAGGGCAATGCGGCTGTCAACTACACAGACAGAGAGACACCATGGACAAGAATCATTGAACATAAATGGTTTGAGTTTGGCAAGGATGATGAGGGCAGGGATATTCCATGCACCGTCATTTCCAGAGAGTATTCCTCTGAGTGGAAGCCGGGCGATGAGCCTTACTATCCAGTCAATGATGCAAGAAATTCCGAGCTGTATCAGAAGTATCGTGAACTTGCCGATCAGGAAAACAACATTGTCTTTGGCGGCCGTCTTGGCGAATACAAGTACTATGACATGGATGCTGTCATTGCCAGTGCTTTGAACAAAGCAGATGAAATCCTGCTTTAACAAGAAAGAACCGCAAGGTTCTTTTTTTAATCTTGCTATGTCATCAGATGTCTGCCTGCATACATGTGATCCGCCGGATCCTGAAAGATAACAAACTATTGGCAAAGAATACAACTGCTGAGCGGTCATAAATCCGGCTGCAAAAAAATACAACCGGATTTATGACCGATTTCGTTTGTGTTTACACGCAATAACAATTGAATCATGGGTTTTTGATCCATCTCAACCTGATTTATGCCATGATTTTCAGGTGAAAATTCAAAAATACAGTTGGAAAACAATCGCGAATTTGGTTGCAAAAAAATACGGTTGAAAATATACGCAGATTCATTTACCCTGAAAGTACAATGGATTGGAGACGACCATCATGAAAGAGACAAAACAACTGGAGTTTAAGAAGTATGCCGAGAATTCTCCCTTACTTGTAGGGGAGATGAATCGGCCTTTTTGAACTATGTGTACTATACATATTTGCTTGATAATAATACATATATTCGGATGATATATACTATACTATATGTATGAAAGATGACAGATATATACATGCGCGTACCTGCGTATACAACATCCACTATCACATTGTCTGGTGCGTCAAATACAGGCGTAAAGTGCTGACACCTGATATAGAAAAGTCACTGCAGCAGATCTTACACGATGTGGCCGCGGAGAATGGCTTCTCACTTGACCAGTGCGAGGTTGATGAAGCAGACCATGTACATTGCTTTGTGACCGCCCCTCCAAAGCTGTCAATTACATTTATTGTCAAGCACCTGAAAGGAACATCAGGTCTGCGCCTGTTCAAATTGTATCCAGAGCTCAGAAACCAATTATGGAGAGGACAGTTGTGGAATGGCTCTTATTTCATTGAAACGATAGGATCTGCGAGCGAAGAAAATGTAAAACGCTATATCGCTCATCAGCAGAATGTTCAACGCTAACTGGAAAGGAGCAGCAGGTATGTCGAATAGCACAAATGCAAAGAAAAGAAAACCGGGACAGTGTGCCTCTGCAGATGTTGATCGCATTGCATTGCGCTTTTGCGGCATGCCGACATCTGCGCAAATGGAGACGTTAAACCAGACACTTGGCGCCTGCAGATGGCTGTATAATCGCATGCTGTATGATCGGTCTGCATGTTATAAGCACACAGGTGAGTCATTAAATCTGACGCCGGCATGGTACAAACATCTGTCATGCTGTCAATGGCTGAAAGAGGTTGATTCGCTTGCGCTTGCAAACGTGCAGCTGCACCTTAATAGAGCGTTCGGCAACTTCTTCAATGGCAAATCTGCCTATCCGAAGTATAAAAGAAAAGCTGATCATTATGATTCATACACAACAAATATTGCTTCCAAAGGCGCAACCAATCTGCGTTTTCGGATGGGCAAAAGAAAAGCAGGCTTTCTCACCCTCCCTAAGATTGATGGAGAAATCAGGGTAAGAGCACATCGTACGGTGCCAGCACACGGCGTACTGAAGTCTGTTACTGTCACCCATGAGCCTGATGGCAAATACTATTTTTCACTCCTGTACGAAGTGCCACATGAAGAGATATGTCATGACATCGATCCGGACAATGCAATCGGGCTGGATATGTCTATGCATAACTTTTGTGTCGATTCCAACGGTAAGCATATCGATTATGGCAAACTATATCATGCTATGCAGAACAGAATTGCCAGAGAGCAGAGAAAACTGTCTCATATGGAGAAAGGATCTTCCAACTATCATAAACAGCGGGTAAAAATCGCAAAGCTGTGTGCGAAAGCCAAGCATCAGCGCAGCGATGCCTTACACAAGCTGTCACGACAGTTAGTGGATACCTACGACATGATCGGAATAGAGGATCTGAATATGAAGGCAATGTCACAGTCTTTGCACTTCGGAAAGTCTGTTGGCGACAAGGGATGGGGCATGTTTACCAGCATGCTTGCTTATAAAGCACAGAGGGCTGGAAAGCGCGTCATCAAAGTGGGAAAGTTCTTTCCCAGCAGCCAGATGTGCCATGAATGCGGGACATTGCACAAACTCACCAAAGATTTATCTGTGCGTGAGTGGACATGCCCTGACTGCGGACATCATCATGACCGTGATGAAAACGCAGCGCTGAATATCAGAGATGAGGCAGTGCGGATCTACTGCACATGCTGAAATAAAGCAACAACAACCGCTGGGACGGCGGGGATAGCCTGAAACCACTGCATGGAGAACGCAAGACCATGCAGAATACCTACAGCAGAATGCATCGCGCCTCATGGGAAACTGTGAGATACGTACACATTCCTGACAGTCTGGAAACACAGGAAAAAAGAAAAGTGGCCTGTGCCACTTTGAAGCTCGGTTACTTGTAGCCGAGTAGTTCACATCAGATATTACGAATGCATTCTTGAAGACCGTAAGTGCTTTTGCCAATTACGATGGTGGAAAGATTGTTTTCGGAGTGGATGATCATGGTGATGTCGTTGGTTTGGATGATCCGGTACAAGCCTGTCTGGATATCGAAAACATGATTAATGATTCGATTCATCCACAGCCTCCATACGAGTTGTCCGTTCAGGAGTCAGATAAAACAGTGACACTTGTGGTCAGGTCAGGAAGAAATACTCCGTATACATATAAATCCAAAGTGTATAGAAGAAATGACACGGCCACGATTGAGGCTGACAGTCTGGAACTGAGCAGACTGGTCCTGAGGGGTGAACACATCAATTTTGAGGACCTCCCGGCCGAAAAACAGGATCTGACGTTCAATACTCTTGAGAGACTGGCAAAGGAGAAAATCGGTATTACATCGTTAAATCGGGATGTATTGAAAACGCTGAATTTATACAGTGACGGGGAAGGATATAACCATGCCGCTGAGATTCTGGCGGATGAGAATGGTTTTCCTGGCATTGATATTGCCAGATTTGGGGAAAGCATCAATGTGATTCTGAAACGCGCGGTTATTGAGCATCAATCGGTTATTGATGAGCTCGGGAAAGCAATGGAAATATATCGTGATTATTATCAATATGAAGAAATTCACGGGATGGATCGAATCAAAATCGAAAAAGTACCTGAAGAGGCATTCAGAGAAGCAGTTGCCAATGCACTGATTCACAGAACCTGGGATATCAATGTCAATATCCGGATAATGATGTTTGATGACCGGATTGAGGTATCATCGCCGGGAGGGCTGCCACCCGGTCTTTCCAAAGAGGAATATCTGAGGGGGAGTGTTTCAATACTGAGAAATCCAAAATTGGGGAATGTATTCTATAGACTGAACCTTGTAGAAATATTGGGAACAGGCATTCTGAGAATCCGGGAAGCATATGAAAACAGCATCCAGAAACCGGCTTTTGAGGTTTACGAAAACTCAATTCATGTCATTCTGCCGGTCATCAGCAAGGAAAAGCTGTCTGCAGATGAAAAGATTGTCTATCAGATTCTAAGCAAAACAATGCCAAAATCAATCAGTGAAATTGCGGCTGCGGTTCCGTTTGGCAGGTCAAAGACAGGCGGGCTGTTAAAAGCAATGGCTGAAAAGCAATATATCACAATTGAAGGAAAAGGCAGGGGAACGAAATACAAGATTGGCTGATAACAGCTAACAGCAGTAAGAACGCTGTATTTTGGCAGTGTATCTTCTGTCTATACATGCATACTTAGCTTGCAGTACATTTCTTTTACCGATATGCATGCTATGATACTGATATGCGGGAACTTGTTAAAAACAGAGTATACAGACACTTCAAGGGTAAGTACTACTATGTGCTGGATGAAGCCGTTGATACCGAGACACGTGAGGTGGTTGTGATTTATCGTGCTTTATATGGGGACTATGGTCTGTTTGTACGGCCTGAGTCGATGTTTCTGTCTGAGGTGGATCATGTCAAATATCCGGATGTAAAGCAGAAATACCGCTTTGAGCTGGTGAAAGATGACTAAGAAGGGCTTTTATTCATCGGGTGAATTTGCAGCGCGAGCACATGTGTCGTTACGTACAGTACGCTACTATGACCGCATCGGCCTGCTGTCTCCTTCTGCCCATTCTGATGCTGGCGCACGGTTATACAATGATGCAGATCTTGGCCGCATGCAGCAGATTCTTCTGTACAAGTATCTTGGCTTTTCTCTGGATGATATCCGAGAGATGACGATGGCAGGTGCTGATCAGCACTTCCTGTTGGAGACAATGCGTGTGCAGCAGAAACTGGTGCAGGAAAGAATCGGACAGATGCAGGCAGTTGCAGAAGCATTGTCTTCAACCATGTCCGCATTAAAGAAGGGGCAGGAAGTGGACTATGACCACATGCTGGCCCTGATTGACAGTGATGCCATGGAGCGCAGCCTGAAAACACAGTATCAGAATGCGGCCAATATCACCGCCCGTATTCGTCTCCATTCCCTCTATTCCACCAATCCTTTGGGCTGGTTTGTGTGGCTGTATCAGCAGGCATCCATTCAGGATGGCATGAAGATCCTGGAGATTGGCTGCGGCAATGGTGCCCTGTGGCAGCAGAATCTGTCTGTTCTGCCGCCGCATGTACAGATTGTACTGTCGGATATTTCAGCCGGTATGATTCATGATGTGCAGAACCGCTTCCGAAATGATGCCCGATTCTCCTGCATGGTGTTTGATGCAGCGCATATGCCGTTTGATGACAATTCGTTTGATCTTGTCATTGCCAATCACATGCTGTTTTATTGCGATGATCTTTCACAGGTGCTGCAGGAATGTGCCAGGGTACTCAAGGTGAATGGACATCTGGAGGCCAGTACGTATAGTTCCAGGCATATGAAAGAGATCACAGAGCTTGTGCAGTCATTCTCGCCGCAGATTGTGCTGTCCAAAGACAAGCTGTATGAGAAGTTTGGCTTGGATCATGGTGCCCAACTGCTGTCTCCTTATTTTCGGGATATCGAGAGAAGAAAATATCAGGATTCGATTGTCCTGCATGAGGCGGAGCCTTTGATTGCCTATATTCTGTCATGTCATGGCAATCAGAATCAGCTGTTGCTGGACCGCTACAAGGAATTTCACGACTATGTGGTGAAGATGACAGCGGGTGGTTTTACGATTACAAAGGATGCCGGTGTGTTTCTTGCCGTAAAAAAGTAAAAATTATGCTTGAAGGTGACCTTGCGTCACCTTTTATACTCCCTGTGTGATGAGGAGGTACATGTATGAAGGGTATTATTCTGGCAGGTGGTTCGGGGACCCGGCTGTATCCATTGACACGGGTGACATCGAAGCAGCTGCTGCCGGTGTATGACAAGCCAATGATCTTTTATCCGCTGAGCACATTGATGCTGGCAGGGATCCGTGATGTGCTGATTATTTCCACGCCGCATGATATTGGCAACTTTGAGGCATTGCTGGGCGATGGTTCTCAGTTTGGCATGCATTTCAGCTACAAGGTGCAGGAAACACCAAATGGTCTGGCCCAGGCATTTGTGCTGGGTGAAGATTTCATCGGTGATGACTGTGCGGCCCTGGTGCTGGGAGATAATATCTTCTATGGCAACCACTTTGGCCGGATGCTGAGAAAGGCTGTGGGGGACGCGGAACATCTGGGCAAGGCAACGATCTTTGGCAAGTATGTATCGGATCCGGAGAGGTTTGGCATTGCCGACTTTGATGAGAAGGGACATGTTTTGTCTCTGGAAGAAAAGCCGGCCCACCCCAGGAGCAACTATGCGGTCGTCGGCCTGTATTTCTATGACAATCGCTGTGTGCAGTATGCCAAACAGTTGAAGCCTTCTCCCCGCGGTGAGTATGAAATTACGGATCTGAATAAGGTTTATCTGGCACATGATGATCTGGATCTGCAGATTCTTGGCAGAGGTTTCTCCTGGGTGGATACCGGTACGGTGGAATCCATGGCAGAGGCAGCCAATTATGTGCGTTCCATTGAGCATATTCAGGGCATCCGGATTTCGGTGCCGGAGGAGATTGCCTACTATAACAAGTGGATTGATGAGGAACAGCTTCTGAAGATGGCAGATCTGTATGGCAAGAGTCCGTATGGGGCGTATCTGAGAAGTCTGGTGAGTGGTTCTGTGCAGGGACCGATTGCAAAAAGAGAGGGAAAATAAACTATGAAAATGATCGTGACTGGCGGAGCGGGATTCATTGGCTCCAACTTTATCTTCTATGAAAGAAAAGCACACCCGGAGGATGAGATTATCTGTCTGGACAAGCTGACCTATGCCGGCAATCTGAAGACTCTGAAGGATATCATGGATGCTCCGAACTTCAAGTTTGTGAAGCTGGATATCTGTGACCGTGAGGGTGTATATAAGCTGTTTGCGGATGAAAAGCCGGATGTGGTTGCTAACTTTGCGGCTGAGAGTCATGTGGATCGCTCGATTGAAAATCCTGAGATCTTCCTGGAGACCAATATCATTGGCACCAGTGTGCTGATGGACGCCTGCCGCAAGTATGGCATCAAGCGTTATCATCAGGTGTCTACGGATGAAGTATATGGTGATCTGCCGATCAACCGTCCGGATCTATTCTTTACGGAAGAGACCCCGCTGCATACTTCTTCTCCGTATTCTTCATCCAAGGCTAGTGCTGACCTGCTGGTCAATGCCTATCACAGAACCTATGGCCTGCCGACAACGATTTCCCGCTGCTCCAATAACTATGGTCCTTACCAGTTCCCGGAGAAGCTGATTCCGCTGATGATTGCCAGAGCTCTGGCCGATGAGCCGCTGCCGGTGTATGGCGAGGGTCTGAACATCCGCGATTGGCTGTATGTGGAAGATCACTGCCGTGCCATTGATCTGATTATCAGAAAGGCAAATGTTGGTGAGGTTTACAACATCGGCGGCCACAATGAGATGCGCAATATCGATATTGTAAAGATTATCCTGAAGGAGCTTGGCAAGCCGGAATCTCTCATTCAGCATGTGACGGACCGCAAGGGCCATGATCAGCGTTATGCCATTGATCCGGCCAAGATTCACAGGGATCTGGGCTGGCTGCCGGAGACAAAGTTCGCCGATGGCATCAAGAAGACGATCAAGTGGTACCTGGACAACCAGGACTGGTGGAAGGATATCATTGCCGGTGACTATCAGAATTACTATGAAGAGATGTATGGCAAGAAGAAGGTAATTGGATGAGAGTATTTGTAACAGGTGTTTCCGGCCAGCTTGGCCATGATGTGATGAATGAGCTGGCAAAGCGCGGCTATGAGGGCATTGGTTCTGATATTGCCCCGGCCTATGCTGGTGTGCAGGATGGTTCTGCTGTTACTGCCATGCCGTATGTGGCAATGGATATTACCGACGCAAAGGCAGTGCATGATACGCTGATGAACATTCATCCCGATGTCATTGTCCATTGTGCAGCATGGACAGCCGTGGATATGGCTGAGGATGATGACAAAGTCGCCAAGGTCAGAGCTGTCAATGCCGGCGGTACCCAGAACATTGCCAATGCGGCAAAGGAACTGGATGCCAAAATGGTCTATATTTCTACAGACTATGTGTTCAATGGACAGGGCACCGCGCCATGGCAGCCTGACTGCAAGGACTATCAGCCGCTGAATGTGTATGGCAAGACAAAGCTGGAAGGTGAGCTGGCCGTTGCCAATACACTGCAGAAGTACTTCATTGTCCGCATTGCCTGGGTCTTTGGCAAAAACGGCAAGAACTTCATCAAGACGATGCTGAAAGTTGGCAAGACACATGATGAGGTCAGAGTTGTCAATGATCAGATCGGGACACCGACCTATACGTATGATCTGGCCAGACTGCTGGTGGATATGATTGAGACTGACAAGTATGGCTATTATCATGCGACCAATGAGGGCGGCTATATTTCCTGGGCGGATTTTGCCAAGGAGATTTACAAGGATGCCGGCTTCAAGACAAAGGTCATTCCGGTGACCACAGAGGAATATGGTTTAAGCAAGGCGGCCAGACCGTTCAACAGCCGTCTTGACAAGAGCAAGCTTGTTGAAAATGGCTTTACACCGCTGCCGGACTGGCGTGATGCAGTCAAGCGCTATATTGATGAATTAGATGTGGAGAGTTTGTAAGATGGGACAGATCAAAGTAGAGAAGAATGTTGGCGGCATTGAAGGTCTGTGTGTGATTACACCAACCGTACATGGAGATGCCCGCGGCTATTTCATGGAAACATACAATGAGAAGGATATGGAGGAAGCTGGCTTCCACATTAACTTCGTTCAGGATAACCAGTCCAAGAGCACCAAAGGTGTGCTCAGAGGTCTGCATTTCCAGAAGCACTATCCGCAGTGTAAGCTGGTCAGAGCTGTCAGAGGCACGGTGTTTGATGTCGCTGTTGATCTGAGACAGAACAGTGCCACCTATGGCAAGTGGTATGGTGTCACACTTTCCGAAGACAACAAGAAGCAGTTTCTGATTCCGGAAGGATTCGCCCATGGCTTCCTGGTACTGTCAGATGAGGCAGAATTCTGCTATAAGGTCAATGACTACTGGCATCCCAATGATGAAGGCGGCATGGCCTGGAATGATCCTGAGATCGGTGTCGAATGGCCGCAGCTCAAGGGTACCTACAACGGTACGCCTAGTGCGGAAGGATATACCCTGGAAGATGGCACCCCGCTCAACCTGTCAGACAAAGACCAGAAGTGGGCAGGCCTGAAAGATACATTCAAGTTCTAAGATACAAAGTCAGGATGAAGGTCCTGGCTTTTTTGATGGAGTCAACATAAAAGAGACGATTCTAAAATCGTTTCACAATAAAAACCTGTATCCTGTAGAATGTTGGTGAGGTACTCACCATGGAAGAAAAAATATTTGATCAGCTTGGATATGCAAATCAAAATCTCTCCTTTACGGTATTGGAGAAAAAGCTGAAAGAAACGGTTGGCATCAGGAAATTGACCGTTGATATTCTGAAGGTGCTAGGTCTGTACAGCGATGAAGAAGGATATAACAATGCGGCTGGTCTGCTTGCGGATCATAATCGCTTTTCTGGCATTGAGATTGTGAGGTATGGGAAACAGACCAATATCGTCAAGGAGCAGGTTTCTGCAGCTGGTGTTTCTATGCTGTCCCAGTATGAGCAGGCATTGATGATGTATCAAAGATACTATCAGGAAGAAGTGATTGAGAAAATCCTGAGAGAGAAAAGAGAACTGGTTCCTGAGACGGCTTTTCAAAAGGCAGTTCTTTATGCGATTACTCATCATGACTGGCGTGATCAATCAAACATACAGATTGCAATGTATGATAACTGCATCAATATTGCATTTACCGGCAGTTCTTCATTTTCATACCATCCGGTTCTGACCTCTGTCTTGTTTCATATGCACGCTATTGATTCCTTTGACAAAGATTTTCAGAGAATCCGCGTGACATATAAGAATAGAAAGCAGATACCTGTCTTTGAAAGCAAAGATCAAATGATCCAGATAATTCTGCCTGTGATTGATGAACATCCTGACCTGACGTTTACTGAAAGCAAGGTTTATCAGTCTCTAGATAACCATCAGCTTGTTTCCAGCAGTGAGCTTGTTTCATCCACCGGTCTGAGTAAAGCAACGGTGATCCGCGCTTTGAATGTATTGTCTAATCGATACCTGGTTGTCAAAACAGGGCAAGCAAGACGAACAAGGTATCAGATCTGAAAAATCCACTATTTTGAAATTCAGAGTGAAAAGCGTAAGAAAGAGCAGATGAAACCTATGGCTGAGTACTTAAAAAACATCAATCGATAATCTCATAATGGAGATTATTGTAAAGTGCAAGTAAATCACCATTCTATCTATTGACACTGAATTATTGGACAGGATAGAGTTCTTGTATACAGTACCTGATCAGTACGCGGTCTGATTCTGTTGAAGGAATCAGCAGTGCTCGAACAGGTTGGGGGGGAGACTATGTCTAAGAAGAAAATTACTTCTGCGGCAATTGCCGCCATTATCACAACTAGCGCTGTAGCACCAACTGTTTCAACAATGATTCAGGTTCACGCAGATGATTCTGTTGACACAGGCAATGAGCAGGCAAAAAACATTGAGACAAGTGAAGATGCCAAGAAGGAAGTTGAAGCTGCAGAGGCTGGTGAGAAGGAATATCAGCAGGGTGCAGCTGAGTCTGCAGAAAAGTCTGCTGCGGCCAAAGATGCCAAAGAAGCATCTGAGAAGGCAGCAGATGCTGAAATTGAAAAGGACAGCAATGCCAAGTCTGCTTTTGACAAGGCTGTAACAGATGCGCAGTCTGGTGCAGAGCAGGCCGCTGCGGATGAACAGGCTGCCGCAGATGCTAAGACTGATGCAGGCAAAGCTGTTACTGATCAACAACAAGAAATCAGCAAGCAGGCTGAAGTGACACAGAACGCGGGAGAGGCTGCAGCCGAGGCAGAGAAAAACAATGCCTCACTGGATGACGTGCTTGATGCTGAATCAGAATTTGAGAGCAAGACAAAGGATTCTACTGCTGCTTCAGATGCTTTGAACGCTGCCCAAAAGACTGCTGAAAGTGCAAATACAGCATCCACGAATGCTGTTCAGGCAGTCACAGATCAAAGCAAGACAGTTGATAGTAAAACAGCAGATACAGCTTCCAAGAGTGCTGCGGCAGACAGTGATGCAGCTGCTGAAGCTCAGGCAAAGAAGATCTATGACACGGTTGCTTCTAAGAATGTTGAGGACAGTGATGAGTATAAGGCAAGAAAAGCTGTTTACGATAATGCCGTTACTGCTTTAGCTGCTGCTGAAGCTAACAGAAGTGCTGCTGTCAGTGCAAAGGTAGACGCTGATAAGAACCTGAGTGAGAAACAGGCTGCTCAGACAAAGGCAGAATCTGACTTAACAAGTGCCAATGCAGCTTTGGACAAGAAGAATGCAGAGATTGACAGTGCCCAGAAAGCAGTCACAGAAGCCCAGGCAAAAGCTGATGCAGACAATGCAGCAAGTTCTTCTGCTGCAAATGATCTGAAAGCGGCTCAGGCTGAGCTGACAAAGCTGACAACAGAAAAGAGTAATCTTGAAGCAGATCAGAAGAACAAGGAAGCAGCCAAGAAAGCTGCTGATGATGCGGTAACAGCTGCCCAGGCAGATGTTGATAAGATCAACCAGCAGATTGCAACAATTGACAGTTCACTTGGTTATTTCGAATCTCTTGGAGATGATGGCAAGTATGCGGTTGAACTTCTGAAAAAGGCGATTAGTGATCCAACAAGCTTCTATTCCTACGCAGACATTGATGATGCATCCCGCCAGAAACTTGCAGCAGCTGGCGTTACAAAGATCGGAGACAGCACAGATGCTACCTCGCTTGAGAACATGCTGAAGGCTCTTGATTATATTGACAAGTGCAATGAAATCAGGAAATCTAATGGATTGTCTGAGTTGAAGGTTTCTCCGTATCTGATGGCAACAGCACAGGCTAATTCAAACGTAGAAGCATTTTCAATGACGCTTAATCTTACTGGACATTACATGTATTATTACGGAGCCAGAACGTATGGTGAAAATGCAGCCTGGATGTGGTATGAGGGGGCAGATGCCGCCTATCAGGGCTGGTATGATGATGAAAAAGCCGTTTTTGATTATATCAACAAGAATTATTTCAATAATCAAAAAGAAGCACATAAGAAGGCAGATGCGGAAGAAGTTGAGAATTATGTCGATTCATTAACCGACAAGCAAAAAGAAGAAATCGCAGCAGCAGGTAAATTCGGCAGTTCAAATAATGTTCAGGTTGGACATTATCTTAACTTGGTTACAAGCAATTATAGCTTTACTGGTGTTGGTGTTAATCAAAGAGCAGATAGTGGCTACAACCATGCCTGGAATACCGCTACGCAGGACTTCGATATTGACAGGTCCAACTATTCCGGTGTTGAAGATTATATGAAATACTCCTCTGTGGGTGTTACAACGACTGAAGCGATGCGTAACTCCATTAAGGCGTATCAGGCATCACTTGATTCCAGAACACAGGCTGCCAAAGCTAATCTTGCCAAGGCTCAACAGACTTTGCAGGACGCATTGAGCAAGCAGACTTCTACTGGTGCGCAGGTTGCTGCTGCCGTACAGGCGGTTGTGGATGCGCAGAAGAAGTTGGATGCACAGACACAGGCTGTGGCGGATCAGCAGGGGAATGCAGATAGGCTTGCGGCTGTGGCTGCGCAGTCCGCAAAGGATCTTGCGACAAAGCAGACTGCATTGAGTCAGATGAACAATACATCTGAGTCTAAGGCTGTCAGTGATGCACAGGCTGTTCTTGCCCAGGCAAAGACAGCTGCAAGTGATGCTAAGAAGGCTGCTGATGATGCAGCAGCTAAGGTGACAGCTGCAGAAACAAGTGTTTCCAATGCAGCAGATGCTAAGAACAAGGCACAGGCGAATCTTGAGGCTTTGAATGCGGATCTTAAGACAGCAAAAGCTGCATATGAGGCTGCCCAGGCTAAGGCAGCAGCCTCTAAGAAGGCATATGAAGATGCCAAGGCTGACCTTGCGGTAGAACAGAGTAAGCTTGATGATCTTAAGAAAGCGGCTGAAGAGGCTAAGGTGGAAGCTGATAAGGCAAATGCGGCCGTTGCGGATAAGACAGCTGCTTATCAGGCTGCTAAGAAAGCTCTTGAAAGTGCAGAGAAAACACTGCAGTCTGTCAAGAATTCTTATCAGAATGTTGTAGATGCATGTGCAAAGGCAAAAGAGGAATCCGAGAAGCTGACTGTACTTGAAAGTGAGCTGACTGTTCTGGAGAAAGCTGCTGAAAAGGCAGAGACTGATTATCAGTCTGCCAAGGCTGCTAAAGAAGCTGCTGCTGATAAGCTGGCAAGAGCGAAGAAACTGGTATACAACGGTCTTCAGACTACTGAAATCACGGATCAGGACTTTGCTTATCTCAACCAGAGCATTGCGGATCTGATTGATGCTGATCAGAAGGCAGCTGAGGCAAAGAAGGCTTATGAGACAGCTCAGAAAGCTGCAGATGAAGCGGCTGCCAAGGTTGCTGAAGGTACTGATCTTTACAACAAACATCGGACCTATGTAAATGCGGTTGCAAAGTACAATAACCTGCTTCAGCTGGAACAGGATGCACGCACCATTATCTATGATGGTATCAATACGGATGGTTCCATGACATTTGAGACCAAGGCTGATCTGGATACATTCAATGAAGCACTGGTCGATGGTAACAAGATCAATGAAGGAACGGATTATACAGTAAAAGCTGGTTCCACAGAGCTGACCCTTACAAAGTCCTTCCTTAATTCTCTGGCTGAAGGTGTACATACCCTGACCATGGTTTCTGACCACGGTTCTGCATCCTATGACTTTACAATCTCCAGAGCAAAAGCCACTGATGAGAACAGCACTTCCAATAGTACTGGTAAATCAGCAGGCACCAAGGCAGTCACATCTGTTCAGACTGGTGTGAGCTCTGATCTTGCCGGATATGAGATTGCATTGATTGCATCTGCTGCAATTGCATCATTCTCTGTATTCAGCCTTGCTTCCAGGAAGCGGAAGCACAGTAGCTAAGTCTGCTAACGCATATCACTGTATCAAAAGCAGGATCTATGATTTGTAAGACTCGTTCTTTCAGTCATAGATCCTTTCTTATTGGCCGCACAGCCCCTCTTCATTTTGCATTAATTCTGGAATGCATTCTGGTAACAACGACTGTCTCAATGAAAAGACTGATGAATAAAACTTTGATTGACACGTCAATAATTGACAGAGAAATTGCTTTTGCAATGAACAAGTGCTTCTGATATGGTGATATGAAAAAATGTCTGCTTTGGGGCAGGCACTCATCACTGTGCATTTGCAGCAGCCTTCTTGATCATCATGATACGCTTGCAGAACAAACGGTATGATTCGTTGATTTGCTTGTTGCAAAACGATTTGTAACGATTCGCAAATTGATTCGATTCGAATGTGATGATCAGATTGAAATATGGCCTGACTGTCTTTTTGCTGCTTTATTACAGTCCATATATGTCATACTTCTTGTAGGTGTTAGATGATGGATGCTAGAAAAGTGATTAGAGAGATCCAGCTGTGTGAGCAAGAGCTGAAATGGTATAAATGTACAGAGAACTGGTTTGATCCTGTTGAGCTTGGTGAATACATCTCTGCAATTGCTAATAGTGCTGCCATAGAAGGAAGATCCTATGGCTATTTCGTATGGGGAATCAATGATCAGACGCATGAGGTTACCGGTACAAGGTTTAATCCGAATTGTGATGTGAAGAAGGAACCGTTAAAGCATTTTCTGGCAAGACAGTTGTCTCCGGATCTGAATTTTCGCTTTGAAGAGAGTGAGAAAAATGGGAAGAAAGTAGTATTGCTTGTTATTCCTGCCGCTAAGATTGTGCCTGTTGCTTTTGGCCGTGAGCGTTATATCCGAATTGGCTCCAGTAAAGAAAATCTGCGCAGATATCCTGAGAAGGAATCTTATTTGTTCGATATCCTTCGTCATGGCAAGCCGACAATTGAAAATACACCATCACAGTTTCAGGACCTCTCGTTTGAGAAGCTGCTGATCTATTACGGGGCAAAAGGAATCAAACTGAATCCGAAAACATTTAAGAAGAATCTGTCTTTCTATACTGAAGATGGAAGATATAATATGCTGGCTCAATTGCTTTCTGATAATTCTCATATGCCGTTGCGGGTATCCATTTTCTCTGGGCCAAGTAAAGCAGACAAGCTGTATTCTGTCAGAGAGTTTGGCTACCAGTGCCTTTTGTACACATTGGATGAGGTGCTGCGCTATGGAGATGTGTTAAACATCATTCAGGCTGATGAGACAAACCGTGTGGTAGAGAGAAAAGATGTCCCCCTATTTGAAAATGCAGCGTTTCGTGAGGCTGTCATCAATGCGTTTGTTCATAATCTCTGGGTATCTGGCAATGAGCCAATGATTAGTGTGTTTTCAGATCGGATTGAAATTTTGTCCCGCGGCACCATTGATGGTGCACAGACAATGGAAGGCTTCTTTGCAGGAGAATCTGTACCGGTGAACAGAAAGCTGTCTGAAATCTTTCTGCAACTGCATATCAGTGAGAAGACAGGAAGAGGTGTTCCTGTCATTACAAAACTGTATGGCAGAGAGGCTTTTGAATTCAGAGAAAATTCTATTGTTGTGAAAATTCCGTTTCATTGGATCAATGTGATGGGTGAAAAGAGTGAAAATAAGCAAAAGAGTCCTAAGAATGAACGCGATAGAAATGATCATGTAAACGTCCATTTATCACAAAATCAGCAGAAGATTCTGAATGAATTAGAACAGGAACCTGGTATGACAAAACAGCAGTTAATGAAGGCAATCGGGGTTGGCAAGACAACAATTGACAGGGGCATTGCTTTTCTTAAAGAACATGGACTGCTGGAACGAGTTGGATCTAATAAGACGGGCTATTGGCACGTATTATAAGAAAGAAAATGCCTGCTATTGGGGCAGACATTCATCACTGTACGCTTGCAGCAGCTTTCCTGATCATCAGGATGCGTTTACAGAACAGGCGGTATGATTCGTTGATTCTCTTATTGGAAATGTTGGTTGTGGACTGGTATTTGACAAGCTGGTTGCCATATGCCCTTGGCAAACCATCCAGAGCATTGAAGTCATATCTTTTGAGGTCAATGTAATCCAGCAAAATCTCATGGGAGAAGTTTCTGGCATTAAACAGTTTGCATGACTGGCTATGATACTGTTCAAAGATTTCATTGTCATCCACCAGACAGCCAAGTCCTGTACCAGTATCAAAGACAGGTGCACATTGCAGCCATCTGCCAGTATTGGCATCCACCAGAATGCCAAGATTCTGGTTATGGCGGTCGGTGTTCATCATCAGATAATCCATGACCAGCATGTCAGAAAGGCGCTGCTTGCCATCTTTGATGCCATGGCTTTCCAGAGCGCGGATATAGTCATCATACTGGAATTTCTTGGCATCGGAATGCACACTGTTCAATACGTCTCCGGCGGTAACCAGGTCCACATCTTCATTGGTCATAGCCGGACAGACAGAGACCAGGTTGTTTTCATATATTTCGTTGTTGTAGGGAACTGCCTGGATGCCAAGCTGATGGGCTATGCGGCATGCCAGCCATTCATTGACGGGTTCCTGCTGATAGAAGGGGGTTCCGCCCTTGAGCAGAAACAGATTGCCATTGCGCCTGAACCATGCTTTGCGGTGATAGCCGCAGGTTGTATTATTGGGCGTGTGGCGGGCATTGTGGCCGGCTCTGGCTCCAACATTGGAGAACATGGCAAGGCCAAAACCCTGCTGATCAAAGGAGCGGTGGAAGAAGTTGACTTCTTTCCAGGTAATTGGATCATCCTCTGCTTTACGCCAGAAGGTATCAGAGACAGACAATGCATATTCACGCTCCAATAGTTCCAGGGGATCTTTGATCTCCAGTCTTTCCTCCAATTGCAAAAGGCCAACCCGGTATCCTGGGATCCCACGCCAGCGGTACCAGTGGTTCAGCCTGTGCAAAGAGATCGTGCCATCTTCGTGGGTCACACCCACTGGCAACAGATCTGGATTGATGATTTCCACGTCCTCTCCAAAGGCATGGCGGCCAAAATCAAAGCTGCCCTGCAGGACGGGTTTGTCTTTGTGCATCAGCACATAGACGGTATTTTTCTTCTTAAATGTAAAGAGTGGCATATACCAACATTGTAGCGGAAATAGAAGACAATTTGTCAATGAAAATGGTGATTTTGCACATTAGGTGATGGCCCCCTGCTTTTCATCAGAATAGGATTCTGTCAGAATGATATTGGTAAGGGAGCATTCGTATGGAACAGGAAGAAACTGAGCAGAAAACGTCAGATTCAGCATCTTTAAATGAATTGCTGAAGATTCTGGAACAAAGCGAAGAAGATGTGCGCAATGGCAGAGTGGCACCATTCAGTAAGACAATACAGAGCCTGGGAGAAGAACTGCAGAAAAATCTGTCATTGTGGTAGTGCAATGCATTATCATATTCATACAAAAACAGAATGATTTTGGAAAGGAGGACACAGGCATGAGTAAAGAACTGAAAGTTTGCTGTTCAAAAGAGTTTGATTGGTTTAAATCAGAGACCTGCCACGAATTGAAACGGCTTGGTGATGCAGATTTTATCTATGCTGTATTGCATGAGAACCGGATTCCAAATTGCTGGAAGGAAGGAAAGTGTTTTGAGTCTTTGTACTATTACAGTATGGTCAAGTATCTGTTTCGCATTCATCATCTTTCGTATGAGATGCCATACAAAGATCTTGAGCATATTAAGCTGAAGAGTGTTTGTGTTCCTTCCGGGGCTGTCATGTGGGATGCTCATGATCCGGCAATGAAGATGTGTCATAGATGCATTGATCAGGCAATTCCTGAGTTTATGGAGCATAACATTGCAGAAGGAGATATCCGTGATGTCGCATGATTTTTCCAGAGATACAATTGATAACTATCTTCGGCAATTGGGAAGAGCTTATCGAAAGCTTGCTGGAAAGACTGCGCATGCAGAAATTGTTCTGATCGGCGGCAGCGCCATTATTGCTAATTACAATTTTCGTAATGCTACAACTGATATTGATGCATTGATAGAAAAGGGATCACTGCTGCATGATGCTATCAGAAGCGTGGCAAATGAAAATGATCTGCCTGTAGACTGGATGAATTCGGATTTCATGTATACATCTTCATACAGTGACCAATTACGCAGATACAGCAGATATTACAAGACTTTCTATAATGTGCTGGAGGTGCGCACTATTTCCGGAGAATATCTGATTGCTATGAAGATGAGAGCATATCGCTACTATAAGCATGATATCAGTGATGTGATTGGTATCTTTATGGAACAATATGAGCAGGGCAATCCATTGTCCTATCAGAAGGTAATGGATGCATATCAAAAACTATATGGTTCATTAGACAATCTTCCTGCAAATATAAAAGATCAGATCAAGCAATATTCTTCAATGACGGATGATGAACTGGAATCAGAGTATCAGAGAGATCAGGCTGCAGAAACCCAGGCGGCAAAGGAATTGAAAGAGTTATTAGCAGATCAGCCGGATTTTTCGGATGAAAGCATTGCAAATACACTATCAAAAGATGCATTTGAGCGTGTAATCAATTCATCAGATGATAAGAATGAGCGGTGAAAGCCGCTTTTTATCATGGCTTCTCATTTCTGTGTTCTCATTTTCATGAAAATCTTCTCAGTTTCATCGCTAATGAAACTGAGAGTAAAATTATGAAATTGATAGATTTGTGCATTGCTTATTCTGAATGTGTCAGTTTGATGAAACTTAAGAGAATCTTAAGATCTCGATATTGCATGACAATAGATATGACAGTATGATCGCAACTTGGAAAACGTGCTATGTCTGTAAGGCATGACCTGTGGAAGGAGGTTTGCACATGGCATATACAGATCTGATCTACCTGCTTTTATTTCTGCCATGCTGTATATTGATCTATCAGCTTGTACCGGTACGATTCCGCAAGTATGTACTGTTATTGTTCAGCTGGATGTATTTCATTCTTTGCAGCAAGAAACTGATCATCTGTCTGTTAGCCACAACCTTGTTTGTCTATCTCATGGGTCTTGTCATTGACAAGGCCCCAAAGAAATCCAGAACAAGAAAAGCATTGTTTATCCTTGGATTATTTGGATTGTTTGGTACTTTGCTCTATGTGAAATATACAAATTTCTTTATCCGGATTATCAATGATCTTGGTCATCATTCTCTTTCTGCTCTGACAATTGCCGCTCCAATTGGCATTTCCTTTTATACGCTGGAAGCAGTGAGCTATTTAACAGAAGTATACTGGGGCAGAGAGAAAGCAGATCATGATTTCTGTTCGGTTGCACTTTTCCTGAGCTTTTTCCCACAGATCATGGAAGGTCCGATTGCAAGGTATCAGGATACCGCAGCACAGTTAACCAAAGGCGAAGGTGTTCATCTTGCTGCACTGCAGGCAGGCTGTGTGAGGATCCTGTGGGGATTATTCAAGAAGATGGTCATTGCAGACCGGCTGAATACAGCTGTGAATGTGTTGTTTACCAATTACACAAGTTATACCGGAGCAATGACAGCTGTATCAGGGATCTTCTATGCAGTGCAATTGTATATGGAGTTCTCTGGGGCTATGGATATAGTCATTGGCTCGGCACAGATGTTTGGCATTACATTGCCGGAGAATTTCAGGCAGCCATTCTTCTCACAGTCTGCGGCAGAGTTCTGGCGCAGATGGCATATTACCCTTGGTGTCTGGTGTAAGACATATCTGTTTTATCCGGTAACGACTTCCAAGCTTTGCATGAAGTGGAACAAGTATGGCAAGAAGAAGTTTGGCAAATACATAACCAAGATCGGTATCTGTGCCATGTCTTTGACACCGGTGTGGCTGTTCAATGGCATCTGGCATGGACCGCAGATGAACTATATTTTCTATGGCATTTACTACCTGGTCATCCTGATGATCGGCGAAATGCTGGAACCAGTCAAGAAGGCATTCTACAAGAAGACTGGCTTCAATAAGAACAATGTGTTCTGTCATACATTCCGTATTGTACGCACCTGGGTGATTCTGTTTACTGGTGAGATGTTCTTCCGCGCCAATGGTTTAAGAGCTGGTCTTGCTATGTTTAAACGTATCTTTGAGAATTTTCATCTTTCTGCCCTGTGGAATGATGGCGGACTGATGTCATTGAATCTGGATCATCATGACTATCTGGTGATTGGCATCGGCATCCTGGTTGTCTTGATCTATGACATTCTGAAAGAGAATAACATCGATGTCTATGATGCTGTGAGCAGGCAGAAGGCACCGGTGAGATGGGCTTGTGTGTATCTGCTGTTGTTTGCGGTGATTATCTTTGCTGCCTATGGCACAGGTTACGATAAGGTAGGGTTAATCTATGCAGGGTTCTGAGAAGAAAAGCACAATAAAGAAGATCTGGCTGCGCTGTATTGCTTTTTTTGTGATCCTGGGGGTATTGCTCAGTGTGGTATCAGAAGGATTTCTGTATACGGCAATAGAAACACAGGATTCCAATGTTTTGAAGCGCAATGGTGCTGAGGCAGATCTTCTGACACAGGATGAAGACAGTATTGATGTGCTTGTATTAGGGGACAGTGAAGCCTATTCAACTTTCTCACCATTGCAGGTGTATCACTATACAGGCATCACTTCCTATGTGGCAGCCCAGCCGTTACAGAATATTGCAGAAATGAAACATATGCTTACCGTGGCATTATCTACCCAGCATCCTAAAGTGGTGATGCTGGAAACGGATGTCTTCTATCGTGATATTGGTTCTGTTACCGGCATGGAAGATATTCTGGAAGAAAGCCTGAATACATTGTTTCCGGTATTTCAGTATCACAATATATGGAAGATGCTTGGTGCAAGTGACTATACAACAAATACTTCCTGGAAAGGATACTGTCTGAATAAGGGTGTGAATGCCTATACTTCATTGGATTCGTATATGACAGCCAGCACGCAGCAGAAGAAATTATTCTGGCTGAATCTGGTTGTTCTGAAACAGATCAAACAGGAAGTGGAAGATGCCGGGGCACAGCTTGTTCTGTTCAGTGCGCCTTCGCCAGTAAACTACAATATGGCAAAGCATAATTATCTGAAATCTCTTTCCGAAGAATGGGATATTACATATATTGACTGTAATACGATTGCGGATGAGATTGGCATAGACTGGAGTAAGGATACAAGAGATGCCGGTGATCACCTCAATGATTCTGGTGCCTGGAAGGTGACAGATTATCTGATCAGTATCCTTGAAACGATGGATCTGCCGGATCATAGAGGTGATTCTGATTACAGCAGCTGGGATGAGATGGCAGATCAGTTCCTGGATCAGGTTAATGAAAATATCAAGCAAATCAATTCGCAGACGTGAGGTGCATGGGAGATCATGCATCTTTTTTGATGAGAGGAAAGATTGCCGTGTGAGTGATCGCATGGAGAGACAGGTAGTGAATGAATAACGACGATTTTCGGGAATGTTTACAGATTTCAAAAAGTGTAGACATCTATCTGACTTCGCAATGTTTTGATAACTCTGCCGATTTACATGATTTGTATCCTGGATCAGCAGAATCATCAGAAAAATCAGCAGATTGACAGCAGAATATCCTGCCTCATATGAGACAGGTGTGACTGTTTCTTTATAACAGCGGTTTTGCAAAATAGTTGCTCTAATGATGCAAGCAGTTGCTTTATCTAAGAAAATAGTTGCTCTCATTTCGATTTTGTTGCTGTAATTACCAATCGTTGGATTATTAACAAACGAGATATTCTATTGTCAGGAAAAACCCAGTATGATTCATATATCAAAGGAGCATAGAAAAAATGAGCATTGAGAAATATGATGCGCTGTGGATGTCCAGGGTATACCGGGATCTTGCTATTTCTGAAGAACAGATTGCATCAGGAGAGACAAGACCTGCACAAGAGGCATTAGCAGATCTAAGAAAGAAATTGGGACTTTTTTCTTCAGATATAAAGAGAGATTGAAATATTGTGCTGCGATGTTCCTTGATATCTGCTTGCAAAACAGCAGATATTTTTATGTGGGAGGATATCAGACTGTGCATTAGCAAATGAATTTCAGTTCTAAAACGTCAAAAATATGAAGTATTTCATATTTTTGACGCTAAAAAGATGAAATACTTCATGAAATATACGCATTATGATACCTGATAATGATAGAATACAAATAAAGAAAGTCAGGGGCCAGGCATATGTATCGGAAATTTTATGAAGTAATTAGAAAATGGGAACAGGATCAGATTCAGAAGCCTTTGATGGTGATTGGGGTCAGGCAGGTTGGTAAAACCTGGCTGATCAAGAAGTTCTGCCAGGATGTATATCATGACTATGTCTACATTAATTTAGAGGAGAGGAATGATATTGCGTCGGTTTTTGATGGCAGTCTTGAGCCTGAAACCATTCTGATGAAGATTTCGCAGCTGCTTGGCAGAGTGATCGATGAAAAGACGCCGGTGTTCTTTGATGAGATCCAGTGCTGCGAGCGGGCTGTGACGGCCATGAAGTATTTCTGTGAGTCAGAGAAGAATTACCGGATTCTTTGTGCCGGAAGTCTGCTGGGTGTGAAAATACGGCGTTTCCAGAGTTCTTTTCCGGTTGGCAAGGTTCACATTGTACAGATGTATCCTCTTGATTTTGAGGAATTCCTGCTTGCCTGTGGAGAGCAGCTGCTGCGGGATGGCATACGTGATGCGTATTCTTCCCGGAAGCCTCTGGCACAGGGCATTCATGAGAAGGCACTTCATTTGTATCAGGATTATTTATATGTGGGCGGCATGCCAGAGGCTGTGCAGTCCTATCTTGATCATGGCAAGAATGCACTGGAAGTGGATTCTGTCATTTATGACAACCTGATACTTGCCTATCTTGCGGATATGGCCAAGTATGTGACTTCCCCACAGGAGTCCGTTAAGATCACGCAGGTATACAATTCAATACCAAGGCAGCTTGCCAAAGAAAACCCGAAGTTTCAATACAGCCAGGTCCGCTCGGGTGCTAACAGCCGTGATTTCAGCGGTCCGCTGGACTGGCTGGATGCCTCAGGCATGGTGTATGCGGTGCATGGTCTGCAGGCACCTTTATCCCCGCTGAAAAGCTATGTGGACGAGAACAGCTTCAAGATTTATCTGTCGGATGTTGGCTTATTGAGGCATAGCTGCGGCCTTCATTATCGGGATTTGCTGATGGAAAGTGTGAATATCTATAAGGGTGCTGTGACGGAAAACTATGTTGTTCAACAGCTGAAAGCTGCTGGCAAAGAACTGTATTACTATAAGCCATCTTTGAGTATGGAAATTGATCTTGTTCTGGATCTTGATGAACAGATTATTCCGGTAGAGATCAAGTCTGGACGTCATAAGCGTTCTACCAGCCTGCAGAATTACCGGAACAAGTATCATCCTGCCTATGCAGTACGTATTTCTGCTTTGAACTTTGGCTGGCATGATGAATTGTTCTCTGTTCCACTCTATGCTGCCTGGTGCCTGTAGTACAAAAATCCTGTTTCTGCTAAGATTTTTCTGTTGAAGTTTTAGGAAATGGGTTATCATTGTCCGGTAAAGCAATAGGAGGGGGCTTCGTGGGAAAAGAAGTAAATGCCAGCAATACGCTGGAAGATCCGTCGATGAATAATAACGGCGGCAATGATGAAGTAGAAATTGATCTTGGTGAGATCTTCTATCTTCTGTGGACACACATTGTCCAGATTATTGGTTTGTTTATTGCAGGTGCGGTGGTTGTCTTCCTGCTGACCTTCTTCCTGGTGACACCAAAGTATACGGCCACGGCAAGGATGTATATCACATCCGGTTCCAATTCTGTGGTGGATCTTTCTTCGCTGCAGGTCAGTTCCCAGCTGAAAGCTGACTATCAGGAACTGATCAAGTCCAACACGATTCTGCAGGATGTGGTTGACAATCTGTCTCTGGATGAGGATGTGGATACGCTGAAGGGACAGGTTACGGTGACCAATCCTTCGGATACGCGTATTCTGAATCTTTCTGTGACAACAACGAATGCACAGCTTTCTGCGGATATTGCCAATGAGCTTGCCAAGCAGGCTAAGACGTATCTGCCGAAGGTGATGAAGTCGGATGAGCCGAATGTGTTTGAGGAGGCGCAGGTGCCTGATCATAAGTCTTCGCCTTCTTATCAGAAGAATGCGCTGATTGGCGGTCTTCTGGCTGCGTTGTTATATTGTGCTGTCATTATTATCAAGCATGTGACGAATGATACATTTGTGACACCGGATGACATCAATAAGGTGTTTGGTGTACAGCCGCTGGCTGCGATTCCGGAGGGCAGAAAGCCTGGCCAGAAGCGCCGCAGAAAGAAGGTGGACTAAGCAGTCATGAAATCATTAACTTTGAATAAACTGCCGGAGCTTCCTTTTGATGTGCAGGAGGCTGTGAATCAGCTTCGGATTAATCTGTCTTTTTCGGGTACGAATGTAAAGAAGGTATTGATTACTTCTTCGGTTCCAAATGAAGGGAAGTCGTTTGTTTCGGTGTCTTTATGGAGATCGATTGCATCGGTTGGGAAAAGGGCACTTCTGATTGACTGTGATCTGCGTTTGTCGGAAATGCGGACAAAGCTGGATATTACAACAAGTGAGAACTTTGTCGGCATTGCCCACCTTCTCTCTGGTCAGGCGGACATTCCCGACGTGATCTATCGGACGAATGTTCCCAATGGCTATATGATGCCTGTAACAAATCTTGTTGCAGATCCAACGTTCCTTTTGGAAAGTGACCGCTTTGGTGAGATGCTGGATTCGTGTTCCAAGACATTTGACTATATTATTCTGGACTGCCCGCCGTTAGGTTCGGTTGCGGATGCTTTGAATATTTCCAAATATGTAGATGGTTCTGTGCTGGTTGTGCGCAGCGGTAGTACAAACAAGAGACTGGTGATGAGTTCTGTACAGTCTTTGAAACGTGCTGGTTCACCGCTTCTTGGCATTGTGCTGAATAGAGTGGATACAAGACGCGGCTCTGGTAGCTACTATTACAAAGACTATTATTCTTATGGTGCTGAGTATTATCACCAGAAAGGTAAGAAAGAAAAATAAGAAAAGGCTTTCTGTACAATTTGTCTGGAATTAGCGGGATGAACTGTAGTATAGTCTATAAGACGTATCAGAGAGATATGGGAAAAGCTGTTCGATGAACGGCTTTTTTGTGTGACGGGCAGTCACACTCATACAGAAACGCAATAGTGCGTTGTCAAAGTAATCCAAGAAAGGATAGAACTGGATGGAAAACATGAAAGCGTATGAAGTAGAACCCTAGTGAAGGTGAAAAGCCT